>JAAXVQ010000388.1 GCA_013335425.1 Candidatus Firestoneibacteriota bacterium
AACTGTTCTCCCCTTTTCGCCTAAGGCGAAAAGTGGTGGGCAGTACAGGACTCGAACCTGTGACCTCTTGCATGTCAAGCAAGCACTCTAACCACCTGAGCTAACAGCCCGTTAGCGTTCTGGAAAGCACGTATTGTAGGGTAAAGGGGCGCGGCGCGCAACTAGAAAAAACGCGGTAGCGACGGCAAAAAGTTATTTGTTCCCGTTAGGCAACGACTTGGCCAACAACCCCAGCGCGTCGTGGCTGGTTAAGTCATAGCCCAAGGGCGTGACCGAGACGAAGCCGGCGTCCAGGGCAATGGCGTCCTGGTCGGGAGCCGGTTCCAAAACCTCGGCGTCTTCTCCGGTCAGCCAGTAGTAGGTCCGGCCCCGCGGGTCTTCACGCACGTCATAACGGTCGCGGTAGCGGTAGCGCGCCAGGCGCGTGACTTTTACGCCGCGGATGTCGCGCTCCGCCAAGGAAGGCACGTTGATGTTTAAAAGTATGCCCGTGGGCAGCGGGTTCGCCAGAAGCCACGCGGCGAAGCGGCGCGTGTGCTCGGCGGCTACGGTGAAGTCGGCCCCGCGGTTGTAGGAACGCAGCGAGGACGCCAGGCTGGGTACGCCGAAAATCGTGCCTTCGCGCGCGGCGGCGACGGTGCCGGAGTAGAGCACGTTGGTGCCGGTGTTGGGGCCCAGGTTTATGCCCGAAACCACCAGCTTGGGCAAACGCGGCATCAGGGTGTGCAGCGCCAGTTTGACGCAATCGGCGGGCGTGCCCGTGACCGAGAGCCCGAAGAACTCGCCGTTTCTTTGCACTTCGGCCATGCGCAGCGGGGTCATCATGGTGATGCCGTGACCAAAGGCGCTTTTTTCCACGTCGGGTGCCACAACCAGTACCGACCCCAAGGTGCTCAAGGCGGCTTTGAGGTCCGCCAAACCGGGTGCGTGGATCCCGTCGTCGTTGGAGATTAAAATGTCAGCTTGATAATTCATGCCGGGTGCCTGCCTGGGGGAAATAAAAGACCGGTCCTTTGAAAATCAAAGGGCCGGTCTGAAAAAAGCGCTGCTTCGAATCCGCCGGTTATTTGGCGGGTTTACCGGGTTTGGCGGCTTTAACTTCTTTGACGTCCGCGGGAGCGGCTGTCGCCATCGGCGCCGGTTTTTCCACCGGGGCATTGTCCGCCCGCTTTTTGCTGTCTTCGAGGAAAAGGTCCGTCAGTTTCTTGTTGTACTTTTCGCGCTCTTGCGGCGAAAGATCGCTGATGTAACGCATCACATCGCCCATGGTGGTGCCGTACTGGGAATAAATCGCATCGCTTTTTTGCCGGATGCGGTCGTTGATTTCAACCATGACTTTGGGGTCTTTGGGAAGATCGCGCGAAGGGATTTCCGCCAAGCTGACTTTGGCTACGGCGTTGGTGATTTCCGCGGCTTTGTCGGGGGTAAGATTGCCTTTAATGGGAGCCTTGGGACCTTGCAGCGTAGCCATCAATTCCTTGATGGCTTTCTCGTCAGTGCGGGATACGGCTGCGACCGCTTTGGCGGCTTTGCCGTCCAGCGCGGCGGCATTATCGTTGGTTTTTTTGGAGCAACCGACTGCCAGCAAGCCCACGCCTACCAGTAGGAAAAGGGCCGTCTGAAATTTCGAGACTGGAATCAAGGTCTATGACTCCTGTCGATTTTAAGGAGCTACCCGAATATATTTTTTTGATGATATCATATTTTAACCCTATGTCAATCTTTTTTCTGTTTGCCCTCGGAAGCCCCGGATCCGTTGCTCATAATGATCCGGTTCACCAGGGCCAGGGAAATCAACGTGACCACGGTGCCGGCGACGGCCAGCATGTACATGCCGGCGCCGCAAGCCATGCCCACCCCGGAAACGGCCCAAATCGAGGCCGCCGTGGTTAAGCCCTTCACCAACCCGCCGTCGGCATGCATGATGGTGCCGGCCCCGATGAACCCGATGCCGCTGACCACCTGGGCGGCAATGCGCCCGGGGTCCACCGACGTGGTGGCGCTGTTGTAGAGGTAATACATTTCCAAGGAAATCAGCATCATGATCGCCGACCCCAAACTGACCAGCAGATGCGTCCGCAGCCCGGCCGGTTTGTGGGCGCGTTCCGGGTTCCAGCCGAAGGCTATGCCCAACGCCATGGCCAAAGCGAGCCGGGCCAAAATTTCCCACCAAGGCAGCGAAGCGGCCAGGTTCATGGTGTCCCCAATTTTTGGCTGTTGATGTCCTCGACAAAGGGCGTCACGGGCACGCCCGCGGGCAGGCTTAGGCTCCCCACGGCCCCGATTTTGGTAATGGCCAGCTCCCGGTAATATTTCACGAAACGCTTTTCCGAGGACTCCGCCCCCAGGCCGTTGCCGAGCAGGGCGTGCAGCAGCACGCCGCGGGCTTCGTCGATTTCCACCGTGGCCGTAAGCACTTCGGGGGGATTTCCGGGCAAACCGAGCTTCAAGTCGTATTTATGCACGGGAATGCCCTCGTACACGGCAGTCCCCAGGTCCTTGATGTCTCCCCGCGCCAACTGCCTCAAGGCCGCGCGGACCTCGGAGAGCAAGGGCATGAAAAGCCTTTCCCCCGTACCTCGGCTTTTGGGGCCGTTGTCCAAAAGGCCATCGCCCTCCTGGGAGTAGTAGCGGTCTCCCAAGATGAAAAATTCGACCGGAACTTCCTGACGGTTGTGATTGAAACGAAAATGATAATCCCCCTGATTGGTTTCACCGTCAAATTCCAGGG
>JAAXVQ010000048.1 GCA_013335425.1 Candidatus Firestoneibacteriota bacterium
GCGGAAACTCGCCGCCTGCGCTAGACTGACACGGTTTGCTCTGTGTTCGGCCGCAAATCGCCAGGAAAGGTTCCGGGTTTGTTCGAGCGTCAGCGAGCCTCCCACGCCGCCAAGGCCGGTTTCCCCCGCCTTTTTAAAAAACGCCTTAACTTTCTGATCTAACCCCTCTCGCTTTGCCCTTGACTTTACCCCGCCCCTCAAGTACCATTTCCTCTCTTTTTGGAGGTTTTTCCATGGCATATCCTTTGAACCGCGATTTGGCTTTTTTAGCCGATCAAGCCCTGACCATTCGCCGTGATATCGTCTCCATGCTCGGGGCCGCGGGCTCCGGACATACGGGCGGCTCCTTGTCGGTGACCGATCTGCTGACGGTTTTGTATTTCGCCGAATTAAAACATGACCCGGCCCAACCGGCTTGGGAAGACCGTGACCGTTTTGTGCTTTCCAAGGGGCATGCGGCTCCGGCCCTCTATGCCGTGCTGGCGCGGTCCGGTTATTTCCCGCCCGCCGAACTGGCCACGTTGCGCAAATTCGGTTCCCGCCTGCAAGGGCACCCGGACATGCACAAAACCCCCGGGGTCAACATGTCCACGGGCTCGCTCGGCCAGGGGCTCTCTATTGCCTGCGGCATGGCTGCGGCCGCCCGCCGGGAAAACGGCCGGACGGCTTACCGGGTGTACGCGGTCATGGGAGACGGTGAGCAGGAGGAAGGCCAGATTTGGGAAGCGGCCATGAGCGCCGCACACTACGGCTTGGGCAACCTCTGCGCCCTCGTGGATGCCAACGGTTTGCAGATCGACGGCCCGGTTTCCCAAGTCATGAACATTGAACCGCTGGCCGCCAAGTGGGCGGCGTTCAACTGGCATGTCATCAATATTGACGGACACGACTATGCGCAGATTTTAGGCGCTTTGGACCAAGCCCGGGCCGAGACCTCCCGTCCCACGGTCATCCTCGCCAAAACCACCAAGGGCAAAGGCGTTTCTTTTGCAGAAGACCAGGTGTGTTGGCACGGGGTTGCACCCAACCAAGATCAGGTCTGCCTGGCATTGGATGAACTGAAATGAGTGCCAAGGAGACTGCGGGTTCAATGGAAAACATGGCAACGCGCGACGCCTACGGCCAGGCTCTGGCCGAATTGGGACAAGCCCATGCGGATGTGATGGTGTTGGACGCCGACCTTTCCGGCTCGACCAAGACCAGCACCTTTGCAAAAAAATTTCCCAACCGTTTTTTCAACCTGGGCGTGGCGGAACAAAACATGATCGGCTGGGCCGCGGGCCTGGCCGCCACCGGCAAAGTGCCCTTCGCTTCCACCTTCGCGGTTTTTGCCACCGGACGCGCCTTCGATCAATTGCGCAACTCCGTGGCCTACCCGGCTTTAAATGTGAAAATTGCCGCCACGCACGCCGGACTCTCGGTCGGGCCCGACGGTGGTTCCCATCAAGCCATCGAAGACATTGCCCTGGCCCGGATTCTCCCCAACTTTACGGTCGTGGTCCCGGCCGACGGCCCGCAGGCGGCTGAAGCCACCCGCGCCGCCTATGCCCAGAGAGGCCCGGTCTATCTCCGTTTGGGACGCCCCAAAGTGCAAACCGTCACGCAGGGGCACCCCTTTGTTTTGGGAAAAGCCCAAATGCTGCGCACGGGTAGCGACGCGACGATCATCGCCTGCGGCACCTTGGTGCAGGAAGCGCTGTCGGCGGCTGACAGTTTGGCTAAGGAAAACATTTCCCTGCGCGTGCTCAACGTGCATACCATCAAGCCCCTGGACGAAAACGCTATTTTGGCCGCGGCCCGGGAAACCGGGGCCGTGCTCTCGGCCGAGGAACATACCATCTTGGGCGGCTTGGGCTCGGCCGTGGCCGAGCTGTTTGCCGAAGCCGGCCTGGGCGTGCCCTTCAAACGCCTGGGGGTCCGGGATCAGTTCGGCGAATCCGGCGAACCCGGTGAACTTTTCAAAAAACACGGCTTGGATGCCGCGTCCTTGGCCGCAGCCGTACGCGAACTTCTTAAAAAGAAAAAATAACTTCCGTCCCGCCATAAAATTTATGGAGGGGAAACCACCTCTGGTACCCCGTAATCAATTACGAAGAAATCTCCCCATTATTGAATAAACGGCGTGAAATTTAAAAATCCTTTAATCAATGACGGCGATTTAGGCATATAATGGCATCGTACTCGGAAACCGCCTGTTTTTCAACAGCTGCCGACCGAGGTTTTAATTTTCCGGGACGCTGTTCACTCTAATTTTATTGATGACGGAGTGCCGATGATTAAAACTAAAGGGATTTTCTGGCTGAATGTTCAGGATGTGGTTAAAAAAGACCATGGAGAAGAACGCTTTGCAAAGATCTTAGCCGGCATGAGTCCGGAAGATCAGGCGATTTTTGCGAACCCCATTCTGCCCACCTCCTGGATTGATTACGGCGCAGTAATGCGTTTGGCCGTGAAATACGTGGGGGATTTGGAGAAGTTTCGTCAGTTAAGCGAAATCTCCGCGCGTAATAATTTCACGGGTATTTATAAACTCTTTTTTTCTCTTACCACGCCTGAATTTTTCATTAAACAAGTTCCTTTAATTTGGAGCCGCTATTTTGACAGTGGCAGCATTAAAACCGAGTGGCTTAGTCCCAAACATGCTTACTTGATTTTAACCAAGGTCGAGGGTATGCCGCCATATCACGAACTTAACATCACACCTTTTCTGGAAGCCGGTTTGAAGCTCTGCGGTGCTAAAAACGTAATCACCAAACATCCCAAATGTTTGGGACGGGCTGATGATTGTTGCATCTTTGAATTTTGTTATGAATAACCCACCTCCCTGCGCTTCTGAACTATTAACAGAACCGGACTTTGGTAAATCCCGCTTTTAACTTCCCCTTTTATTAGCGTTGTGACTCAGTCTCCAAAGATGCAACTTAAAATTTACAGAGGAATCAATCGGATTTTGTAGGAAACGGTTTATAGCCGGCTCTGCTCAACCGGCGTTGGGTCAGCTTTTATCTGAAAAAGGAAAACCCGTGTTCTGTACACCGGTGACCGCTTCCGGTTGGGAACCGGAGGCCTGCCAAGCTTCCTCAAACGCCTTGATCACCACCGGATCGAACTGCCGGCCGGCGCCGCGTTTGAGTTCTTCCCAGGCCGCCTGCGGCGTCCGGGCCTTCTGATAAACCCGCTCATTGACCATGACGTCAAAAGCATCGGCCGCCGCCAAGATGCGCGCCCCCAACGGAATGGCCTCGCCGGCCAACGCATCCGGATACCCCTGCCCATTGAACCACTCATGGTGATGCCGGATCAAACCCAGGATGTCCCAGGGAATTTCCGCGTTCTCGAGAATGTCTTCGCCCAAGGCCGCATGTTCCTGCATCTTGCGGTATTCATCGTTGTCGAGTTTTCCGGGCTTGGCGAGCAGGCTCTGCGAAATGCCGACTTTTCCCAGGTCATGCAGCAATCCCGCAATGGTGACCGCTTCCACCATGTCCTCGGGCTGCCCCATCTGTTTGGCCGTAAGGGCGGCATAGCGAGAAACGCGTTCCGAGTGCCCTTGGGTGAAATGCTCGCGCGCATCCACCATTTCGGAAATGACCTTTACCAGCGAGCGGTAGCTGCGCCGCAATTTGTCGTACAAATTGGCATTTTGAATCACCACGGTGGCTTCCGAGGCCAGGGTGCGGAAGAGCCGCACGTCGGCGCCGGTGAACAAATCGCTCTGCTGTTTGTTGGCGGCCAGAAACACACCCAGGGTCTGTTCCCGGCTGCGCAGGGGCACGGCCATGAGGTTGCGCAGGATAAAGACGTTTTGAAACTCGGCCTGCACCGGGGCTTCGCGCTGGGCTTCGTTGGAATAAAACGGGCGCGAGGTTTTAAAAACCGCCGTGGAAACGCCCGGTTTGTCCAAGGTAAAGCGCAACGCCTCCAACTGCTCTTCCACGGCTCCCACGGCCTGGGGATGAGCGCGCAATTCACCCGAACGTTCGTCGTAGAACATGAACCAGCATTTCTCCACTTCCAAAATCCCGGCCACGCGTTCCACGATCTGCCCCAGGGCGGCGGAGACATTGGAAATTTCACTGATGACCTGCGCCACTTCGTAAAGCCCCAACAGTTCCTGCGCCTTGCGCTTGGTTTCCTTAAAAAGCCGGGCATTGTCCAAAGCCATCGCCGCTTGGCTGGTCAAGGTACGCAGCAGCACCCATTCGTTCCGCGAAAAAACGGGCTTCTTCCGGGCCAGCAGGTGCATGACGCCGATAACTTTGCTTTTCGCCCGCAGGGGAACAATCACCGCGGAGACAAAACCCGCGCGGATCAACGCTTGGGCGGCAAGTTCGGGCGCGGCCAAATTTGTCAGCAGCGGTTCCCCGGTTTCCATGGCCTGCTCGGTGAGCGCACCGCCCAGGGGTTTTTCCTGCCCCAAAGCGCCCATCCCCACTTGGCTCTGAAACACCACGGGCAGACGTTTGTCGTCTTTCAGCCACAAATCACCGGCCTGGCAGTTCATGGCTTTGGTCATTTCCAGCAGGATCAGACGCATCAGCACGTCCAGATCCAAGGTCGTGTTGACGTTTTGGGCGATCTCCGAGACCGCCGAAGACTGCCGGATCCGCTCTTCCAGGTTGAATCGCTGATCCAACGCCTCCAACGCCATGCCCGCCACCCGGGCAAAGGTGCTCAACTGGGTCAAAACTTGCGGGCTCCAACGCGCATTTTTTTTGGGGGGAAACAGCACCAGCACGCCCACGGCCGGCGTGCGCGTGAACAGCGGCAAAACCATGACTTCGCCGCAGGCCTCGGGCAATCCCAACCAACGGGCTTCCCGCGGCCAGATGTTTTTCAATTGTGCCGAGGCACGGACGGCTTTGGCCTTCACTTCCGGAGCCGTAGACTCCCAGACCCGCACGCGCGTGCCCCGGAGCGACCAAATGGTCGCGCGCCCGGACTCGCAAGCGCTGCGGATAAGCCCCTTGGGGAACCCCGCCAAGGAACTCCAGTCCGCCTCCGGGTCGGAGACCACCTTGGGGGCCAAGCCCGGATCCCGCGACGGCAGAACCACCAACACCTGGCCGGCATGCGCCAAGGCGCGGGCGTTTTTAGCCAAGGCTTGCCCCAACGCCGGCAATGTGCGGCAGGCCATGAGATCGACAATAAAGTGACACGGCGCCGTGAAATTTTTGCTGGTCAGCAACTTGATTTTGGGCACGTACTTTCTCCTGGCCGGATTCATCCGCCGGCGGCCGGATCGTCCCGGGTTTCCGCCTGCAACCAATTTAAGTAAGCTTCCGATCCCGCGGCCACGGGCAAAGCCACCACTTCGGGCAGCGTGTACGGATGCAACGCCTGCACCCGCCGCGTCAACGCCTCCACCAGCGTACGTCGGGTTTTGATAATCAGCAGTTCTTCAGGTTCACGCACGACCTTGCCTTCCCAACGGTAGACGGAAAACAATCCGGGAACCAAGTTGACACAAGCCGCCAACCGTTCGGCCACCAGCGCCTCGGCCAACTTCAGCCCGGTCTCGCGGTTGGGAACCGTAACCAACACCACTGAAAATTCCAAGCCCGCCTCCGGCAATTTAATCCACCATCACGCCCGCGTAACCCACCACGCGCTGTGTATCGCCTGAAGCCTCGGCCGAGGTGGCATAAGCCACGCGCCGGCCATGCTTCGCACCCAAAGCCCGTGCCGCCACCAACATGGCCGCCACGGGCCCGGCGCCGCACATGCTGATGTCCTCGCGCTCGACCACCGCCATGAGCCCCTCGGGGTCGAGCGCTTCCACGCGCGCCAAGGCCAATTGGTCCAAGCGGCGGGTAGTTTCCAAATCCGCAAAATGGTTCATGTCCGAGGAAGCCAGCATCACCGCCTGTTCGGGGCCGGCTTGCATGACTTGTGCCAAGGCCGTGCCCACGCGGGCCAACACGTGCATGTCCCAGGTTCCCAGGGTGATGCAAAGCACGGAAAAATCCTGCCCGATTTTTTGTAAAAACGGCAATTGGACTTCAAGCGCGTGTTCGTCCCGATGGGCCCGGTCGTCCCAGCCCGCGTCCGGGCAGCGGCTTAAAAACTCATGCGCCCACGCCCCGTTCACGCGCACTTGGCCCAGGGGCGTTTCCCAATGCCCTTCACCGGCTACGGCCACCGCGCCGCCCTTGCCCGTATGGTTTGGTCCCAGCAAAATGAACACTTTGGCCTGCGGCAGGCGCGCATAAACCTCAGCCGCTACTCGGCCGGAATAGATATATCCGGCATGCGGCACCAGGGCGCCCAAACAAGGCCTGACGGGCGGGGCCGGGTCGGGCCACAAACGCGCCAACTCCCGCCGCAGTTCTCGGGGGTCTTTTTCATAAAACGTCCCAGCCACGCGCGCTTTGCGGTCCATGGTCAAAACCTTCCCTTTTTTCAGGCTTTATGCCATTGTACCACGCTTTGTCCCCAGTGTCATTTACGGAACCGGGGAGCAAAAATTCAAGTGTGCGTGGCTGTTATTCATGAAAAATCAAAATCGTTTCACCGTCAAGACGCTAAAAAACGATCCTCTCCCTCCCCGTATTCCAAGCGGGTGTTAATTAGTATTTTTGAAAAAAGGGGGGAAAACGGCCCTTGCGCCATGCGTGCCTCGCTGCCCGCTCGATCAAACCCTCCCAATCGCCGACGACTTTCTCCCACCACTTAGGCACACCGTGTCTTGCAAATCGGATGCGGTGGCCCTACCCGAAGGTATTCGGCGGGCATGTTTTCCCCCCTTTTTTCAAAAATACTAATTAACACCCGCGCTTCCTTAGTTGACTCCCTTCCCCGCCTGTGCTACCTCTTAGACATGCCTTCCCTGCGCTCGGCTTTACGAACTTTGTTCTTTTGGCTCTTAGGTTGCGCGGCGCTGGCCGCGGCCCCCACGCCCCTGCCGGACTCGCCCACCACGCTTTTATACCCGCCCTTCTGGCATACGCCCTTGGGCGTGCACCGCGGCACGCCCGAACTTTTGAAAATGTTTTTAGGAACCCGCACCCGCTTTGCTTCGCCCCAAGGCCTGGCTTGCACCCGCTATCTGAACGAACCGGCCGCGGCCCCCGTCAATCCCGATGATTGCCGCGTCACCGTGGTGGGTGCCAACACCGGCGCACGACACCTGCTGTATAACGCCAGCATGCTGCGTTTGGATGTCCTGGGCGACCGCGAACCGCTTTTTCTCCAGCCCACGGGGGTGACGCTGCTGCCCGACGGCACCGGGTATGTCACAGACCCGGCCTGGCCGCGGGTGCTCCGTTTGTTTTGGGATCAAGAACGCCTGCAAGTCGGCGGCGAACTGCCCGCCCCACCGGGGGGTTGGCGCGCGCCTTGGGGCATTTGCGCGGATTCCGCGGGCGTCCTCTACGTTTCCGACGCCCGGCGAAATCAGGTGTTTCTTTACGGACCCGACGGACGGTGGCTTAAAACCCTGGGCCCCGTGCTTCCCGGCAACCTGCGTCTGGACGCTCCCAGGGCCCTGGCCGTGGTCGATGCCGCAGAAACCTGGTCGTATTATCATGATAATTATCTCTATGTGCTCGATCAAAACGGCACGCGCCTGCTGCGCCTAAACCCCCAAGGAGCCGGCGAAGTGCAACTGCGGATCACCAACCGCGTTTTGCCCGACCCTTCCGCACCGTCCGTCTGGGCCTGGATGGATTTGGACTTTTATGAAAACCTTTGGGTCACAGACCCGGCGCGGAGTTGCGTGCATAAATTCGACCGGCACTTGCGCTACCTGGCATCCTTCGGATCTCCCGGGGAAGGCGACGGACGTTTTTCCGCTCCCACGGGCATTGCCATCTACCGGCACTTCGGGCAGGTTTTCGTTGCCGAAGCCCGGGGTGCGCATTATTTTTGGATCGGAGCCGACATTACCGGTCCCTCGGCGGTTTGGCAGTCTCGGGAAAAGCGCTGTGTGGAAATCCGTTTTAACCTGACGGAGCCGGCGCACCTCACCCTGCGCGCTCAAAAACCCGGCAGCTCAAATTCGGTCTTGGTGCGCGAGGAGACCTGGATGGATTCCGGGAAGCAAAGCGTGCTTTGGATCTTGCCGGCGGGTTGGACACCCGAGGTGAACTTTCACTTCACGGCCGAGGCCACGTACGCTTCGGCCACCTACTTCGCACGGCAATTGGATTTTGCTTGGAAGGCTTACTGACTCGGCTGGAGGACGATCTCCACGCGCCGGTTCTTGTTGCGCAGGCGTTCGTCCTCGGAACGCACGATCGGTTCCTTATCGCCTTTGGCCTGCACCAAAATCCGGCTCACGGAAACCTTATAATAGGCCGTCAGATAACGCATGATCGTTTCCGCCCGATTTTTGGAAAGCAGCAGCGCATTGGCTTTTTCATCCGCCGGGTCGCAAAAACCCAATAACAAGATTTTCGCACTGGGGTAGCGTTTCATGCGCTCGACCGCGTCGCCCACTTTTTCCGACCCTTCGGACGTAATCTCGGCGCGTCCCTGCTCAAAATAAATGACCGCGATTTTCTTGTCCTTGGTCAGTTTCTCGCCTTGGGCGTATGCCCCGGAAACAATCGCTTTGGGCGAGAGCGCCGCCGTACCGCGCCCTGCGGCGCGCCCCGCGCCGGGTCTGCCCTCGGGCAGCACCAGCATGCCATTGGCGGTTTCCTGGTCATTGTTCACGTCCACCAGGACCAAATCATAACTGAGTTCCGGGATGTTTTTCACGACCTTGCCGGCTTTGTTTTTCCCGTTCCAGACGATGGAAGCCGGCTGCCCGTCCCCGGAAAGCGCGGCTATGGACTTGTCGGCCATATCCGTGATGGTCAGCATCCATTTGGCAATTTTCGGCCCCGCGCCGCGTTGCACGGTGAATTCAACGTTCTGGGGTTCCGAATCCATAGCCGCCGACTGGATTTCCACCTTTACCGAAAGGCCCTTTTGCACCAGAGAACGCATCATGCGTTCATCCTCGGTGGAGGCCGCCGAGGACGGCAAGACCGGCGCACGGTTCGGGTGTTTGGGCAATTCGATTCCCCCGCCGGTGCCCGGCGCGCCGAAAGACATCCTCGGGTCCGCGGGCGTTTGCGCTTTTTTCCGGCGCTTGCTTTCCGCCGACGCAGGAGCCGCCGCAAAAAACGTGGAGGTGTTCAGTCCCAAGGAAATCCGGTGGGTGCTCCCCAGCGTACCCATGGGCGCAAAGGCATAACCCAGACGCCAGCTCCCCAAATTCAGCCCCAGCCCGGCCGTCAAGCCGCTTAAAGATCCCAGGCTGTTCGCATCCGAGAGCGCGAATCCCGCGCGCATCAACAGCAGATCGGCGAGCGCGTATTCCGCGCCCAGATGGACAAGGGTTTGGCCGACGGCCAAAAGCGGAACTTCCACGTCCAGGGCGGCAGTGAACTTCTGCGTATCACTCATGCGAAACGGGTTGCCGACGCCCACCCGCATTTCCAAAGGCAGCGCATATCCGTTCACCTTAGGGCCCGCATTTTGCAGAGCACCGGCTATAACCAACCCCGATTCAAACGGCAGCTGGCAGCCGAGATCCAAGGCAAAGGTGTTTTGGGTGACGTCGCCCAAGGTTTCCATCAGGTATTTCCCACCCACCCCGAGCGTCATGCCCCCGGAGAGTAGCGTCCCGTAGCCGAGATTGACCCCCAGCAACGTGGGCGTAAACGTGCCCAATTCCGGGATGATTTGGCCGTCCGGGGTCATGCCGGTTTTGTCCACGGCCCCCAGATTGAAATAATTGATGCCTGCCGCCAGAGAGTGTCCGCGCACCACCGGCATGCCGAAAGCCACGAACTCATGGCTCACGTCCTGAATCAAACTGCCGTGGGCAAACTCCACCCAAGCGTCATTGACGCGCCCCAAGCCCGCCGGGTTCCAATACAACGAATCCAGGTTGTCGGCCAAAGCCGCCCCGGCCCCGCCCATGGCCGTAACACGCGTGCCCACCCCGACAAGCAGCTCGGGCATAACCTGCGCGGCCATGGGGTAGAGGGTCTCCACGTCGGCGGCGCGCCCGG
>JAAXVQ010000049.1 GCA_013335425.1 Candidatus Firestoneibacteriota bacterium
CCGCCTCGAGCAGGTTGAGGATCAGGCGGATCATCAATTCCTTCTGCGCCGGATCAGAGGCGGCGATGAGCAGGGCCAACGCCACCAGGGCCTTGTTGTCGAAACGGATCGCATCGAGCAGGCCAGTAGTCTGCAGATAGAGCAGGAAAAGCAGCGAGCCGATCCGCTTGTTGCCGTCGCTGAAGGGATGATCCTTAATAGCGAAGTAGAGGAGATGGGCCGCTTTTTCCTCGACGCTCACCGCGGTGGTGAGTGCGCCTCCGGCGCCGCCCTTTCCCATAAGACTCACTCCCGGCGATCGAACCGTGAGCATCCTTTGGCGTTTTGTATCCACGGACGTAACCAGCTACACCATTTACCGTGCCTCCATTTCAGGCTCATATACCGAACCGTTGGCGGCCAATATCGCCTCTAAAATCACTTATTATGTCGACAACACCCTGACGTCCCGCAATCTGCCGCCGATTATAAACACCCAAACTTACTTTTACACCATGACGGCGGTCAACGACGCCGGGGAGAGTTCCCGGTCGGCGGAATACAGCGTCATCCCCTCTAAGCCCAGTCAATTGCCCGATAACCCCGCCATCCGGACCAGCTATTTGCGCCGTAGCGTCTCACTGGGCTGGGACGCCTCCATCTCCATGGAAGGCAACGGCGGTTACCCCATCGTCGGCTATAACATCTACCGCAGCCAGGATGGCGGATCATCTTTCCGTTGGCTGGAAGGCTCGGGAATCCCACCCGCGACCATACCTTTGCCCGCAGGCAATTCCACCCCTGCCTTGTCGTATCTTGATTTGGATATTGCTTACGGCAACGTTTATGAGTACCGGATCCAGGCATTGGATTTTGACAGCCTTCACAACATCAGTCATGAGGGCACGGCTTATTTGATCGCCCGTGTGCCGGTGGATTTTCCCAACAACCGGATGGATGTGCTGCGCAATGCCTTTAATCCGGCCAAAGGCGAATCCGTACCCGTGACCCTATCGGAAGTTCAGCCCGGGCATACCTGGGTGAAAATTTATAATCTGGCCGGAGAGCTGATTTGCACCTTATGGGAAGGGAACGTGGATGCCCAATATAACCCCGATTATCCGTTTCTGCTCAATTTAGCCTGGGATGGCAAAAACAGCCGGGGTGAACTGGTGGCCAGCGGCGTTTATATCATACATGCGGAAGGGCAATCGCGTTACCACCAAACGCGCAAAGTCGCAGTCATTAAATAATGCCGGTTTGCCGGCGCTTGAGCGCGACGGCCGGCTGCGTTAAAGTTCGAAACTTTTCGTTGCTTGCCTCTGTCTAATCAAAACGGAGGTAAACGTGCGCATCTTTTCCTGGCCCCGCCGTTTAGGTCTGCATGCTTTGAGTTTGGTTTCGCCGCCGGCCTGTCCGGTTTGCCAAAAACCATTACCCAGACAAGGCCTTTCGATTCTCTGCGCGCGTTGCCGTCCGTCCCTCGCCCCACGATCGCTTTGCCTGCGTTGCGGGCGGGAACTGCCCAAGCTGGCAGGGCTGGCAAATCATCAAGCTTTATCCTGCCGTTTCTGCCGCCCGTTGCACCCTAAGTTCCAAGGTATTATCTCTTTGGCACCTTATCAGGGGACTTGGCGGGAAGCGGTTTTAACTTTCAAATCCCAACCCCAAAGCGATTTGACTTGGCAACTGGCTCATAAAATCCGGCGGATGGTAGAACGGTATTTTTCCTGGAAGACGATTCACGCCATCGTACCCGTGCCTGCCCGCCAAAACCGCGAAACCCATCCCGCTTATCGTCTGGCCCTGAACCTCTCTAGCATAAGCCGACGTCCTTGTCTGCCCGTGCTTGCCTTTACTAAAAAAGTTCTCCCACAGCGCGGATTAACCCGCGGGGAACGCCTGCGCAATATGCGTCGAACCCTGATTTCCCGACAACCTTTGCATGGGCAGACGGTTTTGGTGGTGGATGACGTCATGACCACCGGAGCCACGGTACAGGAATGCGCCCGCGCCCTTAAAAACGCAGGTGCGCAAGCGGTCTTCGCAGCTCTTTTGGCCCAGGGTACTCTCGAATAGTTTCTTGTGAAGCCCGACCATTTACCTTATAATAATCACCGTTGATTTTCGGCAAGCATCTCCATTTCCGAGGTTTGCATGAAAACTCTGGCAATTTATCCCGGCACGTTCGACCCGCTGACTACCGGACATTTGGACCTGATTCACCGTGCCTGCGGGCTTTTCTCGGAGGTGATTGTGGCCGTGGCCGGCAGCACGGCAAAAAAGCCGCTCTTCACGGCCGCCGAACGGGTCGCAATGATCAAACAAGTGACCCGTAATCTGCCCAAAGTGGAGGTCGTGTCTTTTTCCGGACTACTGGTGGATTTTATGCGTTCGCGCCACGCGCATCTGGCTTTGCGCGGTTTGCGCGCCATCTCCGATTTTGAATACGAGTTCCAATTGGCGCAAATGAACCGCAAGCTTGACCCCGAATTTGAAATCGTCTATATGATGCCCGACGAACGCTATACCTACATCAGTTCCTCCTTGGTCAAGCAAGTCGCTTCCTTGGGCGGGGATGTATCCGCTTTCGTACCCAAGGAAATCCGCCCAAAACTGACGGCCAAATTCAAACGGCAATCCCGCGGAGCATAAACTCCGCAATAAACACATTGTCAGAGGACCCTATGCGACGTCTGATTTATTTATCCGCGTGCTTGAGTTTAACCCTATTTACGGCGTGTCACGGCCGCCAGGCCCACGACCCGGTTCCTGACCCGGCCAAGACCTACCCCTTCACCCATGGTGATAGTTTAATCCAGGGCACCATCGCCGATCCCGCGATTTTAAATCCGGTGCTGGCTTCGGACTCGGCGTCCTTTGCGGTAACCGGTTTGGTTTTCAACAGCCTGTTACGCTATGATAAAAATTTGAACTTGGAAGGGGAACTGGCAGAACGTTGGGAAGTTTCCCCGGACGGAAAATTAATCACCTTTCATTTGCGGAAAAACATCACGTTTCATGACGGCCAACCCTTGACCGCGGCGGATGTTCAATTTACGTTGGAAACGTATCTAAACCCAAAAGTTAAAACCGCCTATCGGAGCAATTATACCTCCATTTCAAAATTCAAGGCTTTGGATGCCTTGACGTTTAGGGTATGGTATCAAGAACCGTTTGCACCGGCTTTGCAAAGCCTGGCCGGCATGTCCATTTTGCCCAAGCATTTGCTTGCGGATAAGGACATCAATACGGCGGATGCCTTCAATAACCACCCCATCGGCAGCGGGCCTTATGTTTTTAAATCATGGAAACGGGCCGAAGCCGTGACTTTGGAATCCAACCCGCATTATTTCGAAGGGCGTCCGGGTCTGCAGCGTTTGATTTTCCGAATTATCCCGGATATGTCCGTGCAGTATTTGGAGTTGCAAAACGGGGCCTTGGACACTATGGACCTGACCCCCAGCCAATTCAACCGCGAAGGGAACCAACCCGCTTTTCTGCAACGCTTCAACAAATACCGCTATCTGGCCCCGCAATATACCTACCTGGGATTTAATTTGAAAAATCCCCTTTTTCAGGATATCCGCGTTCGCCGCGCCATCGGTCTGGCCATCAACCGCCAAGCGCTGGTCGACAGCGTGCTGGAAGGCTTGGGCACCGTCGGCACCGGCCCCTACACGCCCAGTTCCTGGGCCTATCCGACGGATGCCCGAACCCTGCCGTTCGACCCCGCTGCGGCCAAACAGCTTTTAATGGAGGCCGGTTTTACCTACACTCCGGACGGCCGCCTTCAGAAAAACGGCAAGTCGGTCGCTTTTACAATTTTAACCAATCAAGGCAACTTAAACCGCGAACAAACCGCCACCATTATCCAGGCGCAATTGAAAGCCATCGGCATGGATGTGCAAATCCGCATCATTGCCTGGAGCTCACTGCTTTCGGAATTCATCAACAAGCGCAAGTTTGACGCCCTCATTATGGGTTGGAGCCTGGCTCAGGACCCGGATTTGTTTGATATCTGGCATTCCTCCAAAACCGGCGAATTCGAATTCAATCATGTTTCCTATGTCAATCCCCAAGTCGACGCCTTGCTGGTCGAGGGGCGCCGTACCTTTGATCCGGCCAGACGCATTGCCGTTTATCGCCAAGTTCATGCCCTAATTGCCGCGGATCTGCCGTACATTTTTCTCTATGTGCCTGACAGTTTGGTGACCGTACACCGCCGTGTTTTGGGCATCAAAGTGGAGAAAGCCGGCATCAGTTATAATTTCATTAAATGGTTTGTTCCCCGGGAATTCCAAAAATACCCGGAACAAATCCAATAAAATCATGTCCTTAAAGATCTTTGCCAGAATTAGCTGGAAAGAAAAAGAACATTACGCACTCAAAGAGGGTGACCGTTTTCGCATTATAAATTCAGCACCTTATGAATTATGGGAACCGACCACCACGCTTGTACCCGCTGAGGAAATTCATTTATTAGCACCCGTCAAACCTTCGAAAATCATTGCCGTTGGGCTCAACTACCGCAATCACGCCCAAGAATTAAACATGCAATTGCCTTCGGTACCGCTGCTGTTTTTAAAGCCCCCAACCGCCGTGGCAAATCCCGAAGAAAATATCGTTTGGCCGCTTATTTCAACACGCGTTGATTTCGAAGGCGAATTGGCCATGGTGATCGGCCGAAAAGCTAAAAATGTGTCCATAACATCCGCCATGGATTATGTATTGGGGTTTACGCTGGCCAACGACATTACCGCGCGCGATTTACAAACTCAGGATGGTCAATGGACGCGTGCTAAAGGATTTGACGGTTTTTGCCCATTAGGACCCGTATTGGTGACGGAATTAGATTGGAATGAGTTTGAACTTAAAACCTATGTTGCAACCGAGTGCAGGCAAAGCGGAAAAATCAGCGATTTGATATTTTCCTTGCCTGAAATATTGTCGTTTGCTTCTCAAGTAATGACGCTCTTGCCGGGAGACGTGATTCTCACTGGAACACCGTCAGGTATCGGGCCTCTGCAAACCGGGGAACAGGTAAGCATTACGGAAAAACAAATCGGGAGTTTAAAAAATCAGCTGATCCGCCAAGCCTAACCCTCATCACCTCCATGGGCCAACCTCCAATTTCGCATTAATCGCTTTTCAGTTATCGCGCCCGGAAAAACAACCACTCCAAGTTCTCTTGATCTGCGAAATAGTTTGCATGCAAAGGGAAACGCAACCTCGTCTAAGGGACCTTAACTGAAATTTCATACCAAAGGCTCTTATACTCCGGTGAAAATTCGAAATAGCCTTTCCCGTTTTTCTCACGAACCCGCACCAAAGATTTCCGATTCCCGGAGGGGTCCAGAGCAAAAACTTCAACCTGCGCTGCCGGGTAGGGAAGCACAATTTCGCCTGTGAGACCTTCCGCCATGGTAGGGGCCGAACCCCATTCAGAATTTTTCGTTATGGAAATCAGAGAATCGGTTTCCGGGGGAAATTCAGCTTTCCCTTCAGGGTAAGTTCGCGTAACCATACCGGAATTACAAATCATCCCCAGGGCCGTCAACAACCAGCGCTTTTTTCCATGGGGCTGGGAAGCGGTCATCTCATTGAGCACGACCGCGCCCCAACCACGCCGCGCCTGCGTTACCGTCATTTCCATCCCTTGCCACGAAAATGTTCTCTTTTGAATTATTCCGATTGCCGCCCAGGTCTTGACGGCATGGACCTCCCAATATCGGTTTTTCGTGTCCCAGCAAAGTTCTTGCGTGTCGGAACAAACACGCCCATCGGCCGGTACCCCGATAGCCTGAACCGGAACAGCCTCTAAAGGACGTGGAATATTTCCGAGCAGCATTCCCACCGGATGAACCAGGCTCGCGACGCGCGTCAACCCGCTCCCCTGACCATCAACCAAACTCCAAGCTCGAGTTGCCAAAAGTTGGTGTTTTTCCTGAGAGAGTCGAAAGTTTCCAACCATAGGCTGCAATCCGGTGTGAACATCACCTCGTCTAAACATGCAGGCTGCGGCTATCAGACTGGTCATTTTACCGGGATGGGGCGCAATATCACAAAAAGAATTATAGTTGTTCTCACCCCACCGCGTGGAAGACTCCGAGTAGTTGAAACCTACTATGGCATCCCAATCCTGGAAGGCCGCAAACCCGGCCAGCATTAAAAAAGTTTCGCTATCAAACATATTCGGGGCGCAATGATTGTATTCCGTCACGGTGAAAGGTTTTCCCCAAACGCGTTTTAAAGCGCATTCCGTCAAAGGACCTCCGTCAGGTTCTGCGGCCAGGGTGGCATTTTTCAAATACCAGGGTGAATTAAAGGGCGCACCTATAAATTCAGGATGCTGCCAGTATCCATGCACATCTTGCGCATCAAACTCGTTCAAAAGGTAGGGGGTACTCGTGCCGATTTGAGTGCCCATAACGCGCGCCAGAACCTGCAAATCCACCTTTAGAAATGTGCGCATTTCGTTCCAATAAGCTTTTTCGCGAGCCCATAAAAAATCCAGCCAGTCACTTTGCGCTTTCTGAGAAAATGAACTCCGTTCATTCCAGCGAACAATGGGTACGTTGCCTTTTTCCATGCTCAGCGAAGGAGCCGGGGCCAACGAGCCGCCCGAACGGATGGAACAAGCGGCAAACGAATAGGCATTCCCGATTTGGCTCATATTTAGAAAACCAAAACGTGATTGAACATCCCCGGCCGTCAAAGCGCATACAAACTGAAATTTTTTCCAATGAGGCTCCAGTGCTATGGATTGTTCAAACCCAAGATTTTTCCAAGGCGTATGCGCTTGCATTAAATAAACCGTCACCGTCGCGGATTTTTCCGCCTTGGCCCAAAATGACACGGTGTACAACTCATCGGCTTTTAAGTTGATGTTTTTCTGATTAAGTTGAATGTGCCAGTTTTTAACGCCCGGATTTAGTATGCGCATGGCATCAATTCGTTTTTTTTCAGGACCTTCCATTGATTCCAACTTTACGCGGGACGCTGCATGTGTTTCTACAGTCCATTGTTTGGATGCTGCCGGATTTTCGCCTTCCGTCAACAGTTCGTGGCCGAAGGGCAGGTTTACAGACCAGTCTTCACGCCAATGGAGATCATTGGTATAGCGCTCTTTCAAAAATTTATTCCACTGCATTTGGAGGGAACCGGCAAACGGTTCGGGCAGTTTATCAAAATATCCCGAGTACCAAGCCTGCAACAAGCCGTTTTCGTTGTTAATTTCAATCATGGCCACCGCAGGATCCCGGGCATAACTTTTGCCCGTATACGGATTGACATGTTTGAGTAGGGAGGCGGCGTACTCTTTTTGCAATTTTATCAAGGGCGCATAGAACATGCCGACGGCATGCGTAATTTTCCAATCCAATTGTAAAATCGATTCAGGCAAACCATCCGAAGGTAAAAATTGTCGACTGCAAAGCAGATTCAGATCCGAATAAATGCCCCGATCTTTTAATTGTTTGAAAAAGAAATCCAGACGATTTAACACATCCGCATCCAAATGG
This sequence comes from Candidatus Firestoneibacteriota bacterium, assembly GCA_013335425.1. Classification (GTDB taxonomy): domain Bacteria; phylum Oederibacteriota; class JAAXVQ01; order JAAXVQ01; family JAAXVQ01; genus JAAXVQ01. The sequence continues at coordinate 7,503 of JAAXVQ010000049.1, forward strand.
CGCGTATTAAGCGCCGAAGTCGAAAAAATATTCTCGGCCCATGGAGCGTCCATGTGATGAAAACGAACCAAATTTATCCCAAAACCGGATAAACGGCGCGCTAACGGCATTGCTTCAGCATGTTTTGGAAATGCAGAGCTGCTTACAATGTTCATTCCAAAAAAGCGCATGCGCTCTTTTCCTGCATACCAATGTCCATCCGCCCCTTCGCGGATCGCCCCATATTTTCCGGCAGGACAATGATTCCATGAACTTAAATCCATCAATCCGGCACCTTTGTCCCATGGCATGACATATGGGAAAAGGTCGGAGGCCGGCGAAACGGGTTCTGATTTCTCAGCCCAAAGAATTCTCCAGGGAAGGCAAAAACCAATCAGAAGCAAGAACGTTATCCTGATCCTGCCGAAATTTCCACCTCGCATAGCACCGCTCCTTAACTAAAAAGTGTTTTTTATTAGAACGTGTGATTTTCATATACGAAACAGCTGATACTATAGCAAAAAATGGGAACAAATCATTTTTTTATCGCCATCGCTTTTTAATGAATTCATTGTTGTTTTACTGGTCAGCATTGAATCCCGCCGTTGTATTTGTAGTTAAATTAAGCTATACTTTGCAAATTATGGTGAGATACCTGTTTCGCCGGTTGCTGCTTTCCATTCCCATTCTATTCGGAATTACGCTCGTCACCTTTGCCATTGTCCATTTAACGCCCGGAGGTTTTTCCGCCGTACAACGGGAGATGAATCCGAAAATATCTCCCGATTCACTGGCGCAACTGCAGGCGTTATACGGTCTTAATCAGCCTTGGCCCAAACAATATTCCCAATGGGTGGGACGGTTGGTCCGGCTTGATTTCGGGCGATCGTTTCTGGACCAGCGTCCGGTTTTGGACAAGATTGCCGACCGGTTGCCCGCCACGCTTCTCTTGAGCGGTCTTTCTTTGTTGGTAATTTTTCTTTTGGCCATTCCTTTGGGTGTTTTTTCCGCCATGCGCCCCAACTCTGCCATGGATCACACCATTACCGTGGTTACGTTCATCGGGTATTCTTTGCCCACGTTTTGGCTGGCGCTGCTGCTGATGCTGCTTTTTGGGGTCGTGCTCAACTGGCTGCCCATTTCCGGCCTGCGGTCCGTCAACCATGATTTCCTGCCGTTTTGGGATAAGCTGAAAGACTATGCGGCGCACCTGATTTTACCGGTTTTTATATCCGCCTTTGGGGGCATTGCTTCCATTTCCCGCTATACGCGGGGAAACATGCTTGAAGTGGTCCGTCAGGACTATATCCGGACCGCCTTGGCCAAAGGATTGCCCACCAAACGGGTATATTATGTGCATGCCTTAAGGAATGCCTTACTGCCGATTCTAACCATTTTGGGTCTCTCTCTGCCCGGGTTGATAGGCGGCAGCTTTATTTTCGAGACCATTTTTGCCTGGCCCGGTATGGGGCGTTTGGCTTACGAAAGCGCCTTATCCTTCGATTATCCCACCATCATGGGGATTGCCGTGATCGGTGCCTTGCTGACGCTTTTGGGTAACCTTTTGGCCGATTTGCTTTACGCCTGGGCAGATCCGAGGATCCGCCTGTGAGCCGATTTCCCTTGTGGTCCAAATTCAGCCAAAAACGGCTGGCAATACTGGGTGCCTGCCTGGTGGGGAGTTTAATCCTGCTTTGCCTGGGAGCCCCGCTATTGACCACCCATCTGCCCGATGCCCAGGATTTAAGCCTCCGTCTGCGCCCACCCAGTTTTTCCCATTGGCTGGGAACCGACGAATTCGGACGTGATGTTTGGACCCGGATGCTCTATGGCGGCAGGATCTCCTTAAGCGTCGGGCTGGTGGCAGTCGGCATTTCCTTGACCATCGGAATTTTCTTGGGAGCCTTGGCCGGGTATTTCGGCGGATGGGTGGATCAGCTCATCATGCGCACCGTCGATATCGTCTTATGCATACCCACGCTCTTTTTAATTCTTATGCTGGTAGTTTTTATCGGTCCCAATCTCTTGAATATTATGGTCATTATCGGTCTAACCAGTTGGACCGATTTATCGCGACTGGTCCGGGCCGAATTTTTATCCCTTAAAAACCGGGAATACGTCCTTGCCGCCAGAGCGCTCGGGGCTAAAAACCTCAGGATTATTTTCAAACACATTTTACCCAATGCCTTGGCACCCGTATTCGTTTCCGCGACCTTTGGTGTGGCCGGGGCAATTTTGCTGGAATCCGGTCTGAGTTTTCTGGGACTGGGTGTGCAGCCGCCGACACCTTCCTGGGGAAATATCCTCAGTGCCGGAAAAGATTACCTTACCCAAGGTTGGTGGCTTACGCTTTTTCCCGGACTGGCAATTTTTATTACAGTCTTAGGCTATAACCTTTTAGGCGACGGTTTGAGGGATATCCTGGAT
>JAAXVQ010000389.1 GCA_013335425.1 Candidatus Firestoneibacteriota bacterium
CGAACCGTTGTTGTAGGGGCATGACATGTCATGCCCCTACAGAAGCAAACGCTTTATATAAAAAATGGAGGTGGAAAAAACGGAACGGAATTGAGTAAAATGTTAACGGGTGGGGTAAGGAACATAGGTTGCCGGAGTATCTCCTCTCGAATCTCGAAAATTTAAAAATGGAATGGAATAAACATGCAAACTGGCAAACGGAAACGTACTGGGGTTTCTGCAAAACTTCAACCAAAACCGCAGACGGTGAAAGCGGCGCGTGTTTCTCGATCGCCTGCGTTGCCGGACGCTAGAGATATAGAACGATTCCGACGCTACCAAGAACTTATGCTGACGGCTCAGGCGGGAAAATTCTCGGAATTTCTAATCGAATTTTCACACGAACTTAGTCAACCGCTGGCATCCATGCATTTTAATGCCATGACGGCCGGCCGCTTGTTGGGAAAGGGCGATTCGCGGCTGCAGTCGATTTTCAGGGACATCATTACGAATAATCAACGGGTAAACGAAGTGCTGCGCCTCTTTCGCGACCGCATCAAGGCTCCGGACACGAATTTGGCAACCTTGGACGTTAACCGTCTGATTGTCGAAACTGTCGGGATAATGGGGGCGGATGCTCGGGCCCGGAAAGTCACCTTTAAAACCAATTTGGAACCGTACCTTCCGTCACTTCGGGGTGATCGGTCGCAATTGCAGCAGGTCCTTGTGCATTTGATCGACAACAGTCTGGATGCCTTGGAAAAAAAACAAGGCTCCCGTCAAATAGGTGTCCAAACCGCCCGTCAAGCAGACGGAAGAATTCGGGTGAGCGTTACCGACAACGGCGGCGGGATTTCTCCTAAGAACTTGCGTAGGGATTTTTCCGCCGGTCCTACCCGAAAAGCGCACGGTTTGGGAGTCGGTCTCGCACTCTGCCGCGCCCTCATTGAAACTCATGGCGGTGTTTTGCAGTCTGAAAATAGCGCGGGTAAAGGTACCATCATGACCTTTAGTTTGTCTTCGGCCCCGAAAATCCGGCCCTAAGCCGAGAACACCCGCGTCGGGCGAATTCCCGGCGCCGCGGGCAATTCGGGCAACCGCCCCAGAAGAGTCTCCGTCAAACCGACAAGTTAAGTTGCCGAGGCGTACAGTTAAAAATCTCCTGAGTTTCGTCCCCCGGGCAGCCTGCGGTATCCGTTACCTCGTTTGGAACAGGCAGTTGAACCCCGGTACAATTGCGCAAATATTGAATTTCAGGTGTAGTAAGCACAAACAGGGGTAATTGATCATGGCCTCATCATAAAACAGAGGCGGGGGTTCGGGGGCGAAGCACCCCGACTAAGTTAGGAAGGAAAGCAAAACGCATCGGCGTTTGCGTCAGGGAAACCTGTGGTTTCCCTGAACATTCATGTCGAACTGGGGGGATGCCCGATGGGTTCCGAGAACCGGCAATTATTCATCGTCGACGATGACATTTCAATCTCACGTGCGCTTAAAAGCCTGATGGCCTCGCATGGTTTTAAAGTGGAAACTTTTCCCTCCGCCGAAACTTTTTTTGAGGAAGTGCCGAAGACCAAACCGGGTTGTCTGATTTTGGACGTCATGATGCCGGGCATGGATGGCTGGGAAACTCAGCAACGTCTTTTTCACACAGGCTCCCGCCGCCCTGTGATTTTTATTTCCGCCAACGAAGACATCGAGGGAAAACGGCGGGCGGCCCTCAGGGGGGCTGTGGGGTTTTTGCAAAAACCGTTTGACGACAAGGAATTGGTGGCCCTCATCGACCGCGCCATGGCCAAGTCCGGTTCGGATATTCACCGGCCCGCGCAGCGCCGCCGCGGAAGGTGACCTTCGGAAAGTTGAATCCCGGTCGCCCTATGCTTTTCACTGCAACCGGGTCAGGTATGGTCGTAGGCATGCCCTTAGGCATGGTCTGGATGCTTCAGAAAAGGTGTTGGGGGCTTATATGAAAAATTTGCTCTTGGTCGAGGATGACGATAATTTGGCGGAAGTGCTGACGGCGCTCCTCAACCGGTATTTGCCGGGGTTGGCGGTGATTACCGCTGAAAACGGATTGGCCGCCTTAAAGTGCCTGGAAACCCGTCGGGTGGATTTAATGGTCACCGATCTGCAAATGCCCGTGATGGATGGTTTTGAATTGGTGAAATTTCGTAACCGGGAATATCCCCATCTGCCTTTGATCGCCATGACCGCCGATTTGACTCCTGTTGTGGAAACGGCACTTCGGGCTTTGGGTGTTAAACAATGTTTGGCCAAGCCGTTTGACATTCATCGGCTGGTTGAAGCGATTGCAGGCGAGCTGGAGGATGGCGAAAATAAGTCGGCGTATTCAGGAAATCGGCTCAGAGAAGGTAAGGGTGAGACCAAGCCTGTGATCGCCCGCCAGACAACTTGGGTTGCTTAAAAAGGTGCGGCGAGCGGTTTTTCGCCGCCCGCCCGGAGAACTTCAGCGCAGGTCATGCTCGTTGGGGAACATTTGCCGCAAAGCCTTCCAAAGCGTTTTCAAACAAAGCTTAATATCCAATCCCAGCGAGAAATTGTGAATATAGTTAAGATCGAAGATCAGTTTGTCCTCGGCCCGCGAATGATAGCTTCCGTAAATTTGAGCCATGCCCGTTATCCCGGGTTTCATGTTCAGGCGTTCCGCATAGAAAGGTATGTATTGAATGAACCGGTCTACGAAATAGGGACGCTCCGGGCGCGGTCCTACCATGCTCATGG
>JAAXVQ010000390.1 GCA_013335425.1 Candidatus Firestoneibacteriota bacterium
CAAGGGGAGAGGATTTTTATAAACCAAAGCGCCCTTTCCGCAACAAGAACTAACTACGTCCTCACTTCTTGAGGCGCGCCTTAAAGCTTCTGCGCCACTTCCTCCAGTTGGAACGCATCGATCACGTCGCCGGCCTGATAATCCGTGAACCCGGCCAGCACGATCCCGCACTCCATGCCCGTGCTTACTTCCTTGACATCGTCCTTGAAGCGCCGCAGGGACTCGATCTTGCCCGTATGCAGGATCTTTCCGTCCCGGATCACCTTAGCCTGGGAACCGCGCAGGATTTTCCCCGACGCCACCTGCGAACCGGCCGTCACCAAGCCCGAAGAGAGCTTGAAAGCGGTCTTGACGTCGGCCCGCCCTGTGGGCACCTCGTGATAATGGGGTTCCAAGAGCCCTTCCATGGCCGCGCGCACGTCCTCCACGGCTTCGTAAATGACCTTGTAGATGCGCACGTCCACTTCCTCGCGCTTGGCAGCGTTCTCCACGCCGGTTTCGGGTTTGACCGTAAACCCGATGACAATCGCGTTGGAGGCCGAGGCCAGCAGGACGTCGCTCTCGGTGATGTTGCCCACGCCGTTGTGAATGCAGGTGAGCTTCACCTTGTCCGTGGAAATGGCTTCCAAGGACTGCTTCAAGACTTCGGCCGAGCCCTGCACGTCCGCCTTGATGATGATCTTGAGTTCCTTGAGTTGTCCCTCGGCGATCTGGGTGTTGAGGTTGTCCAGGGTGATGCGGTGCGTCTTGCGCAGGTCCTGCTCGCGCTTGATCATCTGCCGCTTCATGGCGATCTGGCGCGCCAGCTTGTCGCTGGCCACCACCTGGAACGCGTCGCCGGCCGACGGCACGCCGGAAATGCCCAATAATTCAACGGGCACGCCCGGACCCGCGGACTCCACCGCCTTGCCGTGGTCGTTGTTGAGCGCGCGCACGCGCCCGAACTGCACGCCGGTGACAAACGCGTCCCCGACCCGCAGCGTGCCTTTTTGGATCAGCAGAGAGGCCACAGCGCCGCGGCCGCGGTCGAGCTTGGCTTCAATCACCACGCCCTTGGCCAGGGTCTTGCTGTTGGCTTTCAACTCGAGCATTTCGGCTTCGAGCAAAATTAAATCCAACAGGTTGTCGATGCCGATGTTCTTCTTGGCGGAAATTTCCGCAATGATGGTCTTGCCGCCCCATTCCTCGGGCAGCAGGTTATAGTTGGCGAGTTCCTGTTTGATGCGTTCGGTGGTCACGCCGGGTTTATCGATTTTATTGATCGCCACGATAATCGGCACGTTGGCGGCCTTGGCGTGGTTGATGGCTTCAATCGTCTGGGGTTGGACGCCGTCGTCGGCAGCCACCACCAGCACCACCACATCGGTGAGCTGCGCTCCGCGGGCGCGCAAGGCGGTGAAGGCCTCATGGCCGGGCGTGTCCAGGAAGGTCACGTTGCCCTTGGGCAACTGCACCTGGTAGGCACCGATGTGCTGCGTGATGCCGCCGGCTTCCCGGTCCATCACGTGGGTCGAGCGGATCGCGTCGAGCAGCGAGGTCTTGCCGTGGTTGACATGCCCCATAATGGTGACCACCGGTGGGCGCGGCGTCAAATCCTCGGGCCGGTCCTGCTCTTCTTCCAAGGCCAGGATATCCTCGCCGTACATTTCCTCGATTTCCAGCCGGTAACCGAACTCCACCAGCAGCACTTCCAAAGTGTCGGTGTCCAACCGCTGATTGATGGTGGCAAAAACGCCCAGGCCCATCAACTTTTTAATCAATTCCGTGGCTTTAACTCCGAGCTTCTCGGCCGCTTCACCCACCGTGGCCGAGCTGGGCATTTTTAAGGCAGGCAAATCTTCCAGCGGGGTCGGGGGAACCACGACCGGGGGTGCCACCGGGGCCTCGGGTTTGACGGCTTGTTTGCTCTCCTTGCGGGATTTGGGTTCTTCAATATATTCCGCCGGCAGCACCGGGCGTTCGGGTTCGGGAACCGCCACCGGCTCGGGTTCGGGTTCAACCTCCAGCGGGGTGATGACCGCGGGCTCCGCTTTCACCGCCGCCACGGGCGCTTCGGGCGCCATCATGCCCGGCACCATGATGTCCTCGGTCATGTCGTCCTCGCCCCAAAGCCGTTTGATGTACGCCACAGTCTCGTCTTCAAGCACGCTCATATGACTTTTAACCTCGATGCGCATCTTCTTCAACTCGCCCACGAGTTCCTTCGAGGTCAATTTCAGGTCTTTGGCCAATTCAAACACACGAACTTTCTGATTCATACCCCCACCTTCTTCCCTTGATCGAAGTCTGTTTCGCTGCCCGTCCCGCGGGGGTCCGCCCCGCGCCGGCACTTCGGCCGGCCAATTTATGCCGGGGGAGCCGCCTTCTTCCGACCACGCGCGCGGGGCGCTTTGGCCTCGGGTTCCGCCTCTGCCGCCGCGGCGCCGTTCCCGGGTTGTGCTTCCGCGTCCGCGGCGCGCTCTTCGCTTTCCTCGATTTCGCCGACCGGTCCGGCCGATCCGGCTGCAGCCTGATCCAAGCCCGCGAACAGGTCACGAGCGGCCATGACCTTCTCTTCCTTGGTCTTGTCCAGGGTCTCGCCGCCCAAGCTGGCGAACAATTCCGCGGCGGTGGTGGCCTTCTTGGAGGCTTCCACGGGCGGGAAATAGCTCTCCACCACGGCGAGAATCTTCTCCGCCGTTTTGGGGCCCACGCCCGGGATCT
>JAAXVQ010000050.1 GCA_013335425.1 Candidatus Firestoneibacteriota bacterium
TTTTCTTAAAAGCAGTTAGGCGCGCACCTTTTCGCCAATATTGCACGCGAATGCCCAGGCTGCGGGGAGCACACGGTCTTCTGGCGTCGGATGCAAGCGCCCCATTTCGGCCAACGTTGGCCGCAACCCGCCTGCCGGGACCGACCATCGGAAAACCATGGTCGCGTCCGGCCTGGCGTATTTCAAGTCAACCTGGTGGATCCAAATGCGTGCCTAACTGCTTTTAAGAAAAGTAAATGCCTTGCCGGCTGCCCGCGGCACCCCGTGGCGCGTCCGGGAATATGTTTTTAAATAGCTTTTTTGGCTGTCATGAGAGGCCCATTCCTGCTGTCCGACCGACCTTTGGGGGCTTTTCAGCCCTGCTTGACTTTTTATACCCCTTCTGCTATGATCCGCCTTTAACCCCGGTCCAACAGGGGTGTTGGAGGAGGTGGGGTATGGCCCCGAAAAAAGAGAAAATTCAAGCATCTGTGGGACTCACGTTCGACGATGTCCTGCTCAAGCCGGCCAAGTCCGACCTGCTGCCCAAACAAACCGACGTACGCACGCACATTACCCGTCACATTGAACTCAACATTCCGCTGATTTCCGCGGCCATGGACACGGTGACCGAATCCCGTCTGGCCATTGCCCTTGCGCAGGAAGGGGGCATGGGCATATTGCATAAAAACCTGCCGCCGGAGCGCCAAGCCCAGGAAGTTGACAAGGTCAAACGTTCCGAAAGCGGCATGATCATCAATCCCTTTACCTTGGGACCTTCCGCCACGATAGCCGAAGCCGCCGAACTTATGGCGCAATACCGGATTTCCGGCGTGCCCATTACTGAGCAGGGAAAATTGGTGGGCATTCTCACCAACCGCGATTTGCGGTTTCAGAAAAATTTCAACCGCAAGATCTCTGAAGTGATGACCAAAGACAAACTCGTTACAGCCCCGGTGGGCACGAGCCTTAAAACCGCCGAAGAGATCCTTTACCAGCACCGGATTGAAAAATTGCCCGTGGTGGACGCCAAAGGGCAGTTGCGCGGTTTGATCACCATCAAAGACATTGAGAAACGCCTGCGCTTTCCCAATGCCAGCAAAGACAAGCATGGTCGCCTACGCGTGGGGGCGGCGGTGGGTCCGTCCAAGGATTTTGAGCAGCGGTGCACTCTGCTGGTGGAAGCGGGCGTGGACCTGCTTTGCGTGGACACGGCACACGGGCACTCCCGGGGCGTGATTGAGGCGGTTAAAAAGATCAAGGCGCGCTATCCGCATACGGACGTCATGGCCGGCAACGTGGCCACGGCTGAAGGCACCCGCGATTTGATCGCCGCCGGGGCCGATGCGGTCAAAGTGGGCATGGGGCCGGGTTCGATCTGCACCACCCGCGTGGTGGCCGGTTGCGGCATGCCGCAAATTTCCGCCATCATGGATTGCGCCCGTGCGGCTCGTGGCCGGGTTCCGATTGTCGCCGACGGCGGCGTCAAGTTTTCCGGGGACATCCCCAAGGCCATCGCTGCCGGGGCGGACGTGGTGATGATCGGCAATCTTTTTGCCGGGACCGACGAGAGTCCGGGCGAGATCGTGATTTTGGAAGGGCGCAGCTTCAAGGTTTACCGCGGCATGGGCTCTTTGACTTCCATGAAGCGGGGGAGCAAGGACCGCTATTTTCAACAGGACACCGAGGAGAGCAAGCTGGTGCCCGAGGGGATCGAGGGGCGCGTGCCTTATCGGGGTCCGCTTTCAAATTCCGTACACCAACTTATCGGCGGTTTGCGTGCGGGGATGGGGTATTGCGGTTGCCGTACCTTGTCCGAGCTGAAAACCAAAACCACGTTCGTGCAAATCTCCAACGCGGGCCTGCGGGAGAGCCATCCGCACGACATCATCATCACCAACGAAGCGCCCAATTACCAATCGCCCAACCGGAATTCCTGAGCAACCCGTTTTCGGGTAGGGGCGCCGGTTTTCGTCAAATCCCATTACCCGGGCAGGCGTCATGCCTGCCCGTTGATTTTCCATCAACTCACGGAGCGTCGGCATGAAGCATAAAGAATTCATCCTGGTTTTGGATTTTGGTTCCCAGTACACGCAACTTATCGCCCGCCGCATCCGCGAGCTGAACACTTATTGCGAAATTCATCCCTACCACCTTTCGTTGGAAGTCATCCGCGATTTAGCTCCCAAGGGTATTGTGCTCTCGGGAGGTCCGGCTTCGGTTTATCAAAAAGACGCGCCTTTGGTCTCCCCGGAACTCTTTGAGTTGGGCGTCCCGGTGTTGGGCATTTGCTACGGCATGCAGTTGTTCGGACATTTGTTGGGTGGAAAAGTCGAACCCTCCACGGAACGGGAATTCGGATTTGCAGAGCTTTCCTTCTCGCGCCCGAGCCGCCTGTTGGATGGGTTGAGCTCCCCCACCAAGGTTTGGATGAGCCATGGCGACAAGTTGGCCGCTTTGCCCACGGGCTTCACGGCGGTCGGCACCACGGCCAACGCGCCTTTGGCGGTCATCGCCCGGGAGGACCGCGGGTTTTACGGCATCCAATTTCATCCCGAGGTGCAGCACACGGTCGAAGGCATGAAACTTTTGGGCAATTTTGTAAACAAAATTTGCGGCTGCACGGGGTCCTGGACTTCGGCGGCATACATCGAGGAGACCGTGGCGCGTATCCGGCAGCAGGTGGGCAATTCCCGCGTGCTCTTGGGCCTTTCCGGGGGCGTGGATTCCTCGGTGGCCGCGGCTCTGTTGCAAAAAGCCATCGGGGCGCAGCTGACCTGCATGTTCATCGACAACGGCGTCTTGCGCTCCAACGAAGTGGCGCGGGTGGAGGAAGTTTTTAAGAAAAACTATGACATGCAGCTTGAGACTGTGGACGCCTCGCGCGAGTTTTTGGAAGCGCTCCAGGGCGTGACCGATCCCGAAGAGAAGCGCAAACGCATTGGGGTGAAATTCATCGAGGTCTTTGAACGCGAATCCAAAAAAATCGGAAAGTTTGATTTCTTGGGGCAAGGCACCATCTATCCGGACGTGATCGAAAGCGTTTCGGTCAAGGGGCCTTCCGCGGTGATCAAATCCCATCACAATGTGGGCGGCCTGCCCAAGAACATGCACTTCAAGCTGGTGGAGCCGTTGCGCGAATTGTTTAAAGACGAGGTTCGGAGGGTGGGCGAGGAACTGGGGCTACCCGAGGATATTGTCTGGCGGCAGCCGTTTCCCGGACCGGGGCTGGCCATCCGCATTTTGGGCGAAGTGACCCCCGAGCGCCTGGCCCTGCTGCGCCGCGCCGACGCGATTTTCACCCAGGAAATCAAAAATGCCCAATGGTACCGCAAGCTTTGGCAGTCCTTCGCCATACTTCTGCCGGTGAAGTCCGTGGGCGTGATGGGGGACGAGCGCACTTATGAAAACGTGGTGGCGTTGCGCGCCGTTACCAGCGTGGATGCCATGACGGCGGATTGGGCCTACCTGCCCCAGGATTTGCTGGGACGCGTTTCCAACCGCATCATCAACGAGGTTAAGGGCATCAATCGTGTCGTTTTGGACATTTCCTCCAAACCCCCGGCTACGATCGAATGGGAATAAAATTCCCGCTCGCTGGCGGCAGGAGAGCCGGGGAAAAATAGATTCGGATTTTTTAGACCAACGGGAACTTCATGCCTTTTAACAATTTTGTCCACCTCCACGTTCATTCCGAATATTCGCTTTTAGACGGTGCCTGTCGTCTCGCTCCCCTGATCGCGCGCGCCAAGGAATTAAAGATGCCCGCCTTGGCCATCACCGATCACGGCGCCCTGTATGGGGCGCTGGAGTTTTACCACGAGTGCACCCGCCATGGCGTGAAACCCATCATCGGTTTGGAAGCCTATATCGCGACCGGTTCCCGTTTGGACAAGCATTCCAACCACGGCATGAAGGATGCGGCTTACCACCTGTTGTTGTTGGCGCGCGACTTCGAAGGCTACCGCAACCTGGTGGAACTCTCCAGCATCGGATTTTTGCAGGGCTTTTACTACCGCCCCCGCATTGACCGCGAGGTTTTGGCCAAACACGCCCGCGGCCTGATCGGACTCTCAGCCTGCCTGCACGGCGAGATCCCCATGCTGATCCAAAAAGGGGAAATGCCGCAGGCCCGGCAATTGGCGGACGAATACCGGCAGATTTTCGGCGAGGGCAATTTTTACCTGGAATTGATGGACCACGGCATTCCCGCTCAGGGCGTGGTCAACCGCGGCTTGGTGGACCTGGCGCGTATGCTCGCGCTGCCTTTGGTGGCCACCAACGACGTGCATTACCTAAAGCGGGAAAATGCTCTGGCCCACGAAGCCTTGCTGTGCATCCAGACCAACACCACCTTAAACGACGAAAAACGCATGCGCATGGCTACACCCGAGTTCTATTTAAAAAGCGGCCGCGAAATGGAAGCGCTCTTTCATGAGATCCCGGAAGCCGGCGCCAACACTTTGGAAATCGCCACGCGCTGCAATCTGGAAATTCCCGCCCCGGGCATGCAACTGCCCCGCTTTGCGATTCCGGTGGCGGAACAAGCGGCGGTCATGGCCGCTGCGCCCGCGGGGACGCCCGAGCCGGACGCATATTTGGAAGCGCTTTGCCGAGCCGCCCTGCCGCGGCTTTACCCCGCCGGGGAAGCCGCCGTCCAGGAACGTTTGGTGCATGAGCTCGGCGTCATCCGGCAGGTCGGATATGCCGAATATTTTTTAATCGTGTGGGACTTCATCCGCTACGCGCGCGAACGCGGCATCCCCGTGGGGCCGGGGCGCGGTTCAGCCGCCGGCTCCTTGGTGTCGTACCTGCTGGGCATTACCCGCCTGGATCCCCTCCGGTACGGCCTGATTTTTGAACGTTTCCTAAACCCGGCCCGCATTTCACCCCCGGACATCGACGTGGACATTGCCGATACGGGGCGGGACGAAGTGATTCGTTATGTCACCAAAAAGTATGGACAGGAAAACGTCGCGCAAATCATAACCTTCGGCACGCTGGCCGCCAAAGCCGCAGTACGGGACGTGGGGCGGGTGCTGGGTTACCCCTACGAAGAAGTGGACCGGGTCGCCAAAATGATCCCCCAGGAATTGGACATAACCCTGCAAGCGGCGCTCGCCCAGGTGCCGGAACTTAAACAGTGGTACCTTGCCGATGAGCGCATCCATACGCTTTTGGACACGGCGCAGGCGCTGGAGGGGCAAGTCCGCCATGCGTCCACCCACGCCGCGGGCGTGGTGATCTCCCGCGATCCGCTGATTCAAAGCGTGCCTTTGTGCCATACCAAGGCCGCGCGTTCGAGCGAGGGCGGGCCGGAGACGCCCGGTGAAAATACCGTGACCACCCAATACGCCATGGAGTCTTTAGAGCGCCTGGGGCTGTTGAAAATGGATTTTCTGGGCTTGCGCACGCTCTCGGTGATCAACGATACGGTTTTGAGCCTGGCTGCCCGCCGCCAGCCGGTTTTGGACATTGAGCATTTGCCCTTGTCGGACGAGGCGACCTACCGGCTTTTGGGCGAAGGCAACACGCTGGGTATTTTTCAATTGGAGTCTTCGGGCATGCGTGATTTGCTCAAACGCCTGCAACCCCAGTCCCTGGAGGAGATCTGCGCCCTGGTGGCCCTTTACCGTCCCGGCCCCATGGCCATGATCGACGACTATATTGCGCGCAAACAAGGCAAGCGCGCCATCCGCTATCCGCACCCGGCCTTGGAACCCATTTTAAAAGAAACCTTCGGTACCATCATTTACCAGGAACAAGTCATGGAAATCGCCGCGCGCGTGGGCGGGTTTACGTTCGCGCAAGCCGATTTGCTGCGCCGGGCCATGTCTAAAAAAAATCCCGAGCTTATTGAACAGCAGCGCGAACGCTTTTTGGCCGGGGCGCTCACCCGGCGCTTGGAGCGCGCCCAAGCCGAGGAAGTTTTTGACTTGATGGCGCGTTTCGGCGAGTACGGGTTCAACAAATCGCACAGCGTGGCGTATGCGCTGGTGGCGTATCAGACCGCTTATCTGAAAGCCAACCATCCCCTGGAGTATATGGCGGCGCTGCTTTCCAACGAACTGGGCAACACGGATAAAATTGCTCTGTACGTCGGGGAATGTCGGCGTCTGGGCCTGCCCGTGCTCCCGCCGCACGTCAATGCCAGCCGGGCGCTTTTTACGGTGGAAGCGGGCGGGTTGCGTTTCGGGCTGGCCGCCGTGCGCCATGTCGGGGTCGGGGCTGCCGACTCTTTGGTTGCAGCCCGGGAAGCCGGAGGGGTGTTTCGTTCTTTTGAAGATTTTTGCGGACGCATGGATTACCGCCAGGTGCATGCCCGCGTGCTGGAGAGCCTGATCAAAGCCGGCGCCCTGGACGATTTCGCCGTTTCCCGTTCGGCCCTGTTGACGCAGTTGCCGCAATCCCTGGCTCAGGGGCAAAAACGCCAGGCGGAGCGGGACCTGGGACAAGGTTCGCTTTTCGGTGCAACCCAAGAGAGCGCGCCCGACGTGAAGCAAGCCGGCCCGGGAGACACGGAGAACGTCCGTCTGCAGCACGAGAAGGAAGTGCTGGGGTTTTATTTTTCCGGACACCCTTTGGCTCAGTTTCAAGAGTTGCTGGCCACCTTCCGCACGGCGCGTACCGTGGATCTTGCCTCTCGAACGGAAGGCAAAACGGAAATCGTGGGCGGGATGGTGGTGGGTGTGCGCCGCAGCCTGACCAAACGCAAGGAAGCCATGGTGCGTTTTTCCCTGGAGGATCTGGAGGGCATGGTGGAAGTGATCGTTTGGCCGGATTTGGTGGGCAAGCACGGCGCCTATCTGGCCAAGGACGCGATGCTCCTGGTGACCGGGCGGGTGGATCGCAGCGGAGACGAAAGCAAACTGGTGGCCGCGGACATCATCCCGCTCGAGGAAGCGTATGCGCGTTTGACGGCGGCGGTGCACGTAACCTTGCCGGCAACCGGCGGTCAGGAGCAATTGGAAGCGCTTAAGCCCTTGTTGCTTTCCCAGCCGGGCGGTGCGCGCACGGTTCTGCATTTGGTGACCGAACACCACGGCGAGGTGGTGGAGACGCTGCCCGAGCGTTTTCAGGTGAAAGTTTCGGCGGAATGGCTTGAGCAGTTGCGGGCTTTGGTAGGTTCACAGCGAGTTCGGATTGAAGGCGTTTTGGGCGGAAATCTCAACGGAAGAAACGGTCACCCGCCGGGCAGGTAGACGCCTGGGCGGGGGTACCGGTTTTAAGGGCGGGTTTTCCGGCCAAGCGGGGTTTCATAGCGCTGCAGCATCTGCTTGGCCGGTTCAAAATCCGGTTTTATTTCCAAGGCCTTGCGCCAATAGGTGATGCCCAACTGCGGGCCCACCAGTTGCGTAACCACCACCCCCAAATTAAAGTACCCTTCCACATATTTGGGGTCCAGTTCCACGGTTTTTTGGTAGTATTCCCTTGCCTTGACCAGATTGCCGCCATTGTACAAATTGCCCGCGGCTGCGAACCACAGGTGGGACGCTTCCAACGGCGAAACTTTGGCCAGGTTGTCCAAAACGCGCGTAAATCCGGTTTCGTCCCCATGACTGATGTATAGAAACGCCAAGTTTTGGTAAAACAGCACCGTCACCGGGGCTTGCTCAATGGCCCGTTGACTGTAATTCACGGCTTGGGCATAATAATCAGGCTGGTTTTTTTCCATTTCCGAGGCCAAGCCGTAAGCCCTTCCCAGATTTCCCAAATAATAAGCGTTCTTCGGATTTAAACGCAAGCCTTCGGCATAGGCCGCGATGGCTTGACGGATCAATTTTTTTTGCTGCTCCGCATCGGTCGTGACTTTGGCTTTTTCTTCGAAAGCCAACCCCTTATACACTTGGTATTTTACTTCAATGGGGAAAATCTCCGCGGCTTTGGAGAACGTCTGCACCGCTTGATCCGTATAGCCTTGCAGGCGGTAAAGGGTTCCCAAGTTATACATGTAATCCGCATAGGCGATGGAGTAGGCTTTCCAGGTGAAGTAGCCCGCACCCAAGACAATCATAAAAACCAAGGCCGGTCGATAGCGCAGCAGCGATTGGAAGAGGGGCTTGGGCGCGGGGTCGGGGGTTTGCGCCGGGGCGAGCAGGGGTTGCTCTTCGGGAGTGGTCTGCAGCAGGATGATCAGCGCCAGCACCAGCCAATAAAAAGTGTCGATGACCGCCACGCCGAAGGAAAAAACGTTCTGAATGGAATAAGCGGTCCAGGCACCCAGCAGGCCGAAGAGCAGGAGCCGGTCTTTCCAACCCTGCCGGTGTTTGAAATACGCCGTGCGCCAATTTTTTAGAATCAGCAACGTCAGCCAGCCGACTATCAGAAAACCGACAATGCCCTGCGTGGCCAGCACCTGCAGGATCTCGTTGTGCGCCGTACGCGAGGCCACGTTGGCGCCGTCGATGGCGGCAAAAGCCGTGGTGGCATAGCGGGGGAAGACGGTTTTAAAGGTATCCAAACCGGTGCCGAAGACGGGGTTGGCTTTAATCATGTTGAGCGCCGGCACCCAGATGTGCAAACGGGAGACCCGGATGGTTTCGGAAAAATGCAGGACCGAGTTGGCCAGGCGGATCATGTGGTTTTGTCCGAACGTGGCCGAGATCAGAATGAGGAGCCCCAGGGTGGCGCCCAGCAGCGAGATCCATAGCTTGTTCTGGCCGAACTCCGCGCGCAGCGTTTTTCCCAAGGTTTGGTTTTTTGCCAGGGAGAGGGCTTGGTAATGCTGCAGGATTTTTTGCACGCCGAAAACAGCCAGCACCAGCAAGGCCCCGATCAAGCCCATGAAGCCGCCGCGGCTCCAGGTGCCCAACAAGCAGAGAAACATGGCGATGAAGGAGAGAAAGAGCAGCAAGCGTTTAAAGGAAGACGTGGTTTCCACAAAGAAAACCACCAGCAACGGCATGACCATGGCCAGGTAAGCGGCCAGGAAATTGGGGTTGCCCATGCTGGCGAAGTAGCGTCCCTGGGAGACCGACGTCGGGTTCCAGGCGATGAAGTCAATGCCGAAAAACTGGGCGATGCCGTAGGCCGTGGTCAGCAAACCGGCCAGCACCACGGTGAAAAGCAGACGGTCGATTTGCTCCCGCGTGCGGATGAAGTTTACGCACAGGTAGAAGAGGGCCGCATAGTTGAGGTTGGTCAGCAGGCCCCGGAAGTTTTCGTACTCCCCCAACCAGGAGACGTAACCCGAAACGCTGTGCAAGCTGGAAAAAATTTCCAAACCGACCCAGACCAAAATCGGCACATCCAAAGGCGTGCGGCGAAACTCAAAACGGCGCGCAGCCAGGATGCGGATCAGCCACAAACCCAGCATGGCCACGGTTAAAATCCGCAGGACCGTCAATTTCGGCAGTTCGAACTGATCCCGGGTCAGGATGATGAAAAACAAAGGGATAAGCAGAAACGTCAGGTGCAAAAGCAGGGCCACGGCGCGGTCACACCATTGCACCCAACGCGCATCGGTTTCCACTTGCAGGGATTTTATGGCCACGAAAAGTCCTCCGGGAAGTCGGGTTTTCAAAGATGAGCCCTTATAATAAGGAAAGAAGATGGCGGTGTCAATTGCATTTGGCAAAAGGGCGGAAAGAACGTCAGCCGCCGGCTCGTTTCCAATAGCGCCGGTCCAAACTGCGGTACTGGATGGCTTCGCTGACGAACTCGGGCAAAATGGCGTCGTTGGCTTCCAAGTCGGCAATGGTGCGGGACACTTTGAGCACGCGGTGGTAAGCCCGGGCCGAGAGACCCAAGCGCTCGATGGCCGAGCGCAGCAGGGCATGCCCGGCCGCATCCAACACGCAATGCTCCCGGATGAGGCGCGGCCCCATGTGGGCGTTGACATGCACGCCGCGCAGCCCCGCGAACCTCAGCTCCTGGCGCAGGCGCGCG
>JAAXVQ010000051.1 GCA_013335425.1 Candidatus Firestoneibacteriota bacterium
CCGCCGTAGGGCTTATCGTCCACCGTATGGTGACGATCACGGGCATAATCGCGTATGTTGACCACCGCCGGCGCAAACAACTGCTTGTCAACCGCCCGCTTTAATATGGATTGGGAAAAGGCCGCCTGCACCATTTCCGGAAAAATCGTAAGAATATTGACCCGTAGCGGCCGACGCCGAGTCATGCCTGCAACCCTTCGGGAACCCGCACCCGCATCCGCTTGGCCTCCAGGTTAATTTCCAAGACCAAGTCTTTAAGCGCGGGCAGCAACAGTTCCCCGCCGGAACCGACAATTTCATAAATGTCGTTGGCGCCCGTCTGATAAACCCCGGTCACCCTGCCCAACGGCTGACCACCTTCGTCTTCCACGGCCAATCCCACAATATCGTCCACAAAATAGCTGCCTGCGGGCAGTTTGCCCCTTTGCGACTCGGGCACGACCACATACCCACGCGCCAATTCCGCCACCGCTTCAGGCGTGTCCAGGCCCTCAAAGCGTGCCAGATAAAACGTCGACATGCTGCGCACGGATTGCAGGCGCAACTTCCGGTTGGCACCCGAAACGCCTTGCCACCATACCTCGTGCAAGGCCTCAAAACGCCCGGGCACATCGCTTAAAGGGAATAATTTGATTTCACCATGCACACCGTGAGGTGCCCCCAGCTGGCCGATCCGGACCCAACTTTCGGAGCCAGCCTCTGAAACACCGGAATCCGTCATTCCTGAATGACGAGGGCGACTTTGGCTTTGGTTTTGGCAGCTGCGGCTGCCAGCAGGTTCCGGATGGCCTTGATGGTTTTGCCCTCGCGCCCAATGACGCGTCCTAAGTCTTCTTTGGCCACCGTGAGCTCCAGCACCAATCCGCGCTCGCTCGAGTGTTCCTCCACCCGCACGGCTTCCGGATGTGCGACCAACGATTTGGCCAAAAACTCAATCAGGGCCTTCACCTTTTAGGCTCCGGCTTTGGGCGCAGCGGCCACCCGGGCGTAGACGCCCTTATTTTGCAAAATCTTCTTTACCGTCGGCGTAGGCACGGCGCCTTTTTTCAGCCAAACGTTGATTTTCTCTTCGCTCAACTGTACGGCGGCCGGCTTTTGACGGTTGTCATAAGTCCCCACCAGTTCCAAGCACCCGCCGGGTTTGCGCGAATCGGTCACGGCAATGCGCCAAAAAGGTTTGTGCGGCGCACCCTGACGTTGTAGTTTAATAATGGTCGACATAATGAATTCTCCTTAAATTCGCCCTGGGCGATTTTTCAACCAATGGAGCCGATGACCGGAGTTGAACCGGTGACCCACGGTTTACGAAACCGTTGCTCTACCAACTGAGCTACATCGGCCTGAAATTCAGAAAATAGAAAATTGAAAGAAGAAAATTGATTTAGGATGCCCTGTGGGCGATTTCGCCCGCCGACCTTTCCGTATCTATTTTCTATTCTCTACTTTCTATTCTCTGCTCTTTTGCTGGTGCCGCAAGGCGGAATCGAACCGCCGACACAAGGATTTTCAGTCCTCTGCTCTACCGACTGAGCTATCGCGGCATGCTGGAAAACCGTCAAATTTCCAAAACTTTCACCCGCCTGGGTTGGCGGGGCAAATCCAAAAAATTGTGAAAACGGTAAATCATACAAAATCAATCCGAACCTGTCAAGTACTATGCTTGGTGCTATTCATTTTTCCCATGACATTTTTTATACTTTTTCCCCGAACCGCAGGGACAAAGGTCGTTTCGCCCCACTTTGGGGTGATCCCGCCGCACGGGTTCCGCCGCAGGAGCCCCGGTGGGAACGGCCTGGGACATGTCCCTGGGACCCGATACGCCGAAAACATTGCCCTCGCGGGCGGCTGCCACGGGTTGCGGTTTAGCGGGTACAAACTCCGGCTTATACTCTTTCCAACGCGACGCCTGGTTGCCGATGCGCGGGGTTAAAGACGGTGGATTAACGGCTTGAATCCTCAGCAGCAGTTGCAACACCTCGCGCTTGATCTGCAGGATCATTTCCGTGAACATTTCAAAGCCTTCGCGTTTGTATTCCAGCAGAGGATCCTTCTGTCCATACGCGCGCAAGCCGATACCTTCTTTGAGCTTGTCCATATCGTACAATTGTTCTTTCCAACGCTGGTCCACCACTTGAAGCAAAATAGCCCGCTCCAGTTGACGCATCAAATCGGAACCCAAGGCGCTTTCCTGCTGGCCAAAACCGTTGGCCACGCCCGTCTGGAACGTTTCCGCCAGCGTCTCACGCGAGAGCGCCGGAATTTCTTCCTGTTTCCAGCCGAATTCCACGCGGTACTGGCTCGCCCAACTGCGCAACGCATCCCAGTTCCAATTTTCAGGGTAGACCTTTTCCGGCACCAAGTCGTTTAAGCCTTCTTCGGCCACATCCTCGATCATGCTTAGAATGTGTTCGTGCAGGTCTTCCCCTTCCAGCACCCGGGTCCGTTCTTCGTAGATGACCGTGCGCTGCTTGTTCATCACATCGTCGTACTCAAGCAGGTGTTTGCGGATGTCGAAGTTGTGCCCTTCCACCGTGCGTTGCGCGCGTTCCAACGCTTTGGTGATCCAGGGATGTTCGATCACCTCGCCCTCCCGCAGTCCCAGCCTCTCGAGCATGCCGGAAATGCGCTCGGACCCGAAAATGCGCATGAGGTCGTCCTGGAGGGAAACATAAAACCGCGACGAACCCGGGTCGCCCTGGCGCCCGGAACGCCCGCGCAGCTGGTTGTCGATGCGCCGGCTTTCATGCCGTTCGGTGCCGATGACGTGCAGCCCGCCCAACTCAATTACACCTTCGCCCAGAACGATGTCCGTACCGCGCCCGGCCATGTTGGTGGCAATGGTCACGCCGTTCTTCTGCCCGGCCTTGGCCACGATCTCGGCTTCGCGGGCATGATGCTTGGCATTGAGCACCTGATGGGGCACGCCCATCCGCTTAAGCAGCCCGGAGAGCATTTCATTTCTTTCAATGGAAATCGTGCCCACCAGCACCGGACGCCCCTTGGCATGGCATTCCTTGATCTCGTCGGCCACGGCTTGGAACTTTTCGCGTTCGGTGCGGTAAATCTGATCTCCGTGATCCTTGCGCACCATGGGGCGGTTGGTCGGGACCACCACCACGTCGAGTTTGTAAATGTGGGCGAATTCCTCGGCCTCGGTGTCGGCCGTGCCGGTCATGCCCCCGAGTTTTTCATAGAGCCGAAAATAATTCTGAAAGGTGATGGAGGCCAGGGTTTGATTTTCGCGCTGAATCTTGACGCCTTCCTTGGCTTCCAAGGCCTGGTGCAGCCCTTCAGAAAAGCGTCGCCCCGGCATCAAACGCCCGGTAAATTCGTCCACGATGATCACCTGGTCCTCATTGACCACATAATCCCGGTCCAACTTAAAGAGCACATGCGCCTTGAGCGCCTGATTGACGTGATGGAGGATCTCGACGTTCTCGGGGTCGTATAGGTTTCCCACCGCGAGCAGCTTTTCGGCGTGGGCCACCCCGGCTTCGGTAAGCGCCACGGTTTTGGTTTTTTCCTCCACCGTGTAATCCTCGGTGGCGTTTAACTTGGGAATGATCTTGTCGATGCGGTAATACTTGTCCGTGGACTCTTCGGCCGGGCCGGAAATGATCAAGGGCGTACGGGCTTCGTCGATTAAAATCGAGTCCACTTCGTCCACAATGGCGTAATGCAGTTTCCGTTGCACACGCTCGTCCGGATGGACCGCCATATTGTCTCGCAGGTAATCAAAGCCGAATTCATTGTTCGTGCCGTAGGTAATGTCGCAGGCATAAGCCGCTTTGCGTTCCTCGGAATTAAGCCCATGCTTGATGCAGCCCACGGTCAGCCCCAAAAAGCGGTAGATCTCCCCCATGCCCTTGAAATTACCCGCCCCCAGCGAGTCACGCTCGGCCAGGTAGTCATTGACCGTGATTACGTGCACGCCTTTGCCGGTTAATGCGTTCAAATAAACCGACAGGGTGGCCACCAGCGTTTTTCCTTCACCGGTTTTCATTTCCGCGATTTTTCCCTGATGCAGCACCATGCCGCCCATGAGCTGGGTGTCAAAATGCCGCAAACCCATGGCCCGTATCGAGGCCTCGCGGACCACGGCGAAAGCCTCGGACATGAGGTCGTCCAGCGCTTCCCCGGCAGCCAGCCGAGCCTTAAATTCGCCGGTCTTGGCCTGCAGCTGCTCGTTGGAGAGCGGATGAATCTGCGGTTCCCAGGCATTAATCGCCGCAATCACCGGCAGCAACTGTTTGATGTCACGGTCCGACTTGGTCCCAAAAACCTTGGTTAAAATGGAATTTAACATGTCTTCCTCTCAGCACCGAAACAAATTGGGGTAAAAATATCCACCAGCCAGATCTTAATAATTCCGCAAATCGCCTTAGGGCACTCCGGGATTGTGGGTGCGGTGGTGTCTTAGCGTTTGCCTTTGGGGGCGGTGCCTTCGGCCAAGGCCGCGGCCATGCGCTCCAAGCCCCGGCGCAGGTTCTCCATGGAGGTTGCATAGGAGATCCGCAGATAATCTTCCGCGCCGAAACCATCACCCGGAACCAGGGCCACCTGGGCTGCGTCCAGCAGGTAATCGGCCATTTGCATGCAGGTGGTGATGGTCTGCCCGCGATAAACCTTGCCCAGGGTGCCGGCAATGTTGGGGAAAACGTAAAAAGCGCCTTCGGGCTTGCGGCAGGTAACGCCCGGCATGGCATTGAGCTTTTCCACCACGAAATTCCGCCGTTCGGCAAAGGCCGCGACCATAGCAGGCAAGGCTTGGGCCGGCTGCGTCAGGGCGGCATAGGCCGCCTTCATACAGATGCTGGCCGGGTTCGAGGTTGAGTGACTCTGCAGGTTCGACATGGCGGAAATAATTTCCGCCGGCCCGGCCGTATACCCGATGCGCCAACCGGTCATGGCAAAGGATTTGGAAACGCCGTTGACCAGCAGGGTCCATTTTTTCGCGTCAGGCAGGACCGCCGCCGGAGAAACGTGTTTGACGCCGTCATAGACCAAGTGCTCGTAGATCTCGTCCGAGAGCACAAAAATCTTTTTAGCCACGGCAACTTCCATGAGGCTGCGGAGTTCCGCTTCGCTGTAAACCGCCCCCGTGGGATTGCTGGGTGAATTTAAAATCAGCATGCGCGTTTTGGGCTTGATGCGCCGACGCAACGTGGCCGCCGTAAGCTTAAACCCTGTCTTTTCAGTGGTCTTCAATATTACCGGCTTGCCGCCCGCGAGTTTTACCGCTTCGGGATAGGTAACCCAATACGGCGAGGGAATGAGCACTTCGTCCCCCGGGTTGATCAGCACCTGAAAAATGTTGTAAATGGAGTGTTTGGCGCCGCAGTTGATGATGATTTCCTTGGGCGCATACTCCAATCCGTTTTCCCTGCGGAGTTTTTCACAAACCGCTTCTTTGAGTTCCGGCGACCCGGCCGCGGGCGTGTACTTGGTGTGCCCCTGACGGATGGCCTCGATCCCGGCTTCTTTAATATAATCCGGCGTATCAAAATCCGGCTCCCCGACGCCGAAATTGATGATATCCTTCCCGGAACTTTTCAATTGTTTGGCTTTCGCGTCAATCGCCAGAGTAGGCGATGCCGCCACTTGCCGGATTCTCTTAGCCAAAACCACCATGGGTGTATCCTCCTGCCGAGGGTAAAATAGAGCGGAAATAATTGAGGGATATTACCATATCCGAATTTTCAAGTAAAGCAGGGAGATTAGTATTAAACAACCGGACCGCAAAGCAACTAAACCGCGGAACAGATGCATCCTGACGAAAAACGTGCGACAAGTTCGAAAAACGCCGACGACAAAATTTTTACTGCGATCACAACCTCAATTCCGCAGATACGAACCTTAGGTATCGCCCCTTAGCTTGACCCGGCCATTGAAGGTCGAACATTGATCGGCAGCAACTTCCGTTTGTCCCTGTCATCCAAGCTAAATTTCAAACTTTCCAATTGCCCCAAAATCTTAAATATATCCGCACCTTTGGCAGAAGCAGGCAAAACCAAGTTCTTTATTTCCACTGCATCCGAACGAAAACCGTCATAATTCAAGACCACCCGCCGGGCTGATTCAAGCCGTAAGCTTTGAATTTTTTCCGAAAAGGCCGCTAGCAAGGATATTTTTTCCTGGTCGTTCTTGCCCTCGCCCAATTTGACCGCAAGTTCCCAGGTCAAATCGGCAGCCAGCTCTTCCCGATTTCGCGAAGCATCACCCCGGCCGAACCATGCCTGCCAGCGGCTGCCAAGATTGGTCCCATAATATTCGGCGCTTCGATAATAATATATCTGCTGAATCAGGTTGCGGGCCGCCAGCGCGCGCAGGTTCCGCAGCCCCAAACCTTCCGCGGCGCCGGTTTGGACAGCCGCCAATGTCAGCTTGTCAGACACGTCCAACTGTCGGCCATCAAATCGGCCATAAACCGTCTCCCAGAGCGATCCCTTTTCCAGCAGGGCTGTCTGTAGGGTCTGGCGGGAAAAATGCCGGGTTTCAATCGCGTTGAGGGGAAACCAAGTCCTCAAGGCCTCTGCCAGAAAACCGCTCGCCGTTTCCCGGTTAGCCCCTACCGCAGGTACGGCTGCCCGATCCAAAGCCCAAAACGCGGCATACAACAAGGCCATGCCCAACATACGCGGCAGACGGAAAATCTGGAGCAAGGGCCGCGCAGGATCGGAAACTGAAGTCCCAAACTTCACCCCGCCCGGAGCCAACTCCCCGCCTTTTATGCCGGGAAAAACAGCCGGTTGAACTCCCTGCTTTAGCATGTCAACCTTTTCAACAGCGACTGTTTCCTGCGTTGCAACTTCGCTCTGTTTGGCGGCAGCAACTTCAACCAGGTGCTGCCGCTTGGCTTGCCGGAAGACGGCAAACTCCACCCGCACAGCCTGGATTTCCCGGCTCAACCAACCCCATAACGAAAGTTTTTGTCTGCCCGTTGAAGGTTCAAGGCTTTGGGCCAAATGGGTCAGCTCATGTGCAATCACCGCCAAGCGGCGCGCAGTAGGGCGATTGACAAAACCATTACGGAATTTAAGCAGCGAACCTGCTTGAGCGGCACCTTTACCGAAAGTCAGCAGTAGACGCCAAGGTGAACCCTCGAGTGTTTCGGTCTTAATCTCCGCCAATGCCTGCGGCATGTTCGGCGAAGTTCCCGACAGCCATGCGTGCCAGCCCTCCGGAAATAATCTCATCAACTTCGCATCCATGATTTGAGGCAATTGTTGTAAATCGCTCTGGAATTTTCCCGGTTTATATATGGCGTTTGGGGATGCCGTGAGGTAGGCCCAGGCATCCGGCAGGCGGTAAAAAAAGAAACCCAAGGTCACGACCGTGGCCGCGGTCAAGGCTGTCATCCACTGATTCCAAACCAAAGGCGCAGCAAAGTACAACATCATTTCCAGGGATAACAACGCCGTCGGAAAAAGCAGACCTAAATGAAACAGGGGTGCTGTAGGAGGTTCATCAGAAACGGATGATTTCCCGCCCAAGGCCATATAGCGGTAAAACGCTTGATGCAGCATGTCTCGATTCAGATTTAAATCAGAATAGCGTTGACGCAGAACCTTGATTTGCGCCCAAAGTATTCTGACTTGCCCTTTTGAATAATACTTTCCAAGTTCAGTCTCAAAAGCATTCCAGTTTAAAAGCACTTGATAATTTTTAAAAGCATTATCTTTATATTGGGTTTCGCCAGTCAGGGTGAAAAGTTCTTCATAAATAGACGGGATTTTATACATAATCTCGGCAAACCGGGGGGTTGCATCTGAAAAAGTCGATCTCTCCGAAAATAAATTGTGAATTGCTTCTTGAAAGTAATTGGCCGCCACTTGCGGCTGTCCCAACCCCGCCAGCACCTCTCCTTTGGCTTCGAAATATTGAGAAGCCAGGCCGAATTTAAATTGACTTTCCGGGCACAAAATTTTTCGTTCCACGACTCGGCGCACTTCCGCCACCATATTTTCCGGTGTTAAAAAGTGATACCATGGTTTGGTATGGCTGATTTCATTCAAATACGGGTAGGCGTCTGTACGGTCTTTGACTTCATGTAAAAAAGATTCCAAGCTGTTAACGAACTCATTTTTCTTGGTCTTTTTGAAAATTTCCGTTAACCGGCCGCGGATTCCGGCATCTTCGCGCAGACTCCGAAAAACCAGAGCTTGCTCAGGCAAAGAGTCTTGCTGCAGCACGGTTGAAAATAGAAAAGCAGCTTCAAGACTCGAACCCATTTTGATGAGGTCTTCGGCATTATTTTGAAACTCCCGCAAGTTATGAAAAAGCATCCAGGTGTCAAAAGCCAGCGCATAGCGGGTCTTCAAGTCCGGCAATCGGTTGTATTGTTTTACGTAATCATCAATTTGAGACTGGTGTTTGGCTAGAATCGGTTTAAGTCGCAGTTCGTTGTGGCGAAGCGAGTTGAGAAAACCGCTGTCTGAATATTGCAGGACTTTATGCGAGTACGCCATTGCCTTTGCCAAAGCTTCCGAACTGTCATTTTCGCGCACCGCCTCTTCCCGCATCCACATATAGAGCTGGCAAATCCCGGCTTTAAGCTGCAAATTCTTTTCAAGGTGGGTGATTTTATGGGTCCTGATCAGTTTCAAACTCTGTTCCCATTCTTGGATTGCTCCTTGATTGCCCCTTTCCCAGCCGGGAAATTTCCCTATCAATTTCAAACCTTTGATATAGTGCTGAACCGCCTCGATTTCAACCTTTTCATTGGAATCCGCTTTTTCCTGAATTGTCTCCAATTTATTTAAGGCCTTATCATACTCTCCAAACTTTACAAACTCCAATGCCAGCCCCAATACGGCGGACACATTATGCGCATCTCGGGTTTCGGTTTCCAGCAGCTTCGCAAGCCTGGTGTGTAAACGCAATTGGGCCGTCGACACCTGTTTGTCTTCCACCCACAGTACGTTCATCAAGATGGAATAATCGTTTTGTAAAACGGGTCCCGGAATCTTTTGACCGTAAAGAGAAAACTCGCGAACCACCCCGATGGGGACTGCCAAATCTTTCGATTCAATGCTGGGAACGATATTTTCCAACATAAGAATATGACCGGGATCTTTTATTCCAGCCTGGGCAAAGGATTGGATCTCCTCCCCGGAAAAAGACTTCAAATTCTCCGGAATAAACACACCGACAAAAGAACCGCCTAATTTCCTCATCAATACCGCACCCATTTGGGCATTGGCACTCCGATCTGCGCCCACGGCCAGGTCGAACGCCTCGGGGTGAGTCGCGTCCAAACTCAATCCCGCCGTCCAAAAATCTCTTTCGAACAACACCAATGTTCCACCGGGGCCGCTTATTTCCAACCGCCCGTTGCTGACGTTTAATTCGGCAACTAAAGAATTAATCGGCCGGCTAATTTGCATAAGCTTCAACAGTTTTTCAATCAAACGTTGATGATCGCTTCGATTTAAAACGGCAATACGGGGTTTATCCTTGCCCGAGGCTCGACAAAATTTAAATAATCGTTCCGCAACTTCGTCTTGAAAATCATTATTTTCATCTCTTCGGGCTTGTAAAAGCAAATCCTTCAATTCCGCACTTTTGGATTCTTTGCCGACCATCACCTCAAACATCGTGGCATCCGGAAGGGGCAAAAGAATGCCCGCGGTTTTCGCCGCCTCGAGGGTGCCCATGGTTTGCGCAATCAACAAACCTTCTTTAACCTCATTATGCAATCCCTCGCCTTCCAATCGCGGTGAAAGCAAACTGGCCCTGCCCCGGTAATCGCTCATATCCTGATAAGCAAGGGTATCTTTTTGAAGC
>JAAXVQ010000391.1 GCA_013335425.1 Candidatus Firestoneibacteriota bacterium
ATTCACGGCATCTGCCACGGGGCATGGTGTTGGGAGAATTACTTGGACTTTTTTTCCAAGCAAGGATTCGATGTCTATGCCTTGAGTTTGCGCGGACATGGAGCGAGCGCAGGTGGTGACCGGATTAGCCAGTGGAAAGTGGATGACTATGTGGAAGATGTCCGAGCTTTGACTACCTGGTTAAAACATCAGAATGGCGGTGCCGCCCAACCCATTCTGGTGGGACATTCCATGGGCGGCATGGTGGTGCAGCGTTACCTGGAGCAATATCCGCAAGAGGCAGCCGCTGCGGTGTTTTTGGCCGCGGCCCCGAATATGAGCCTGCCCCGGTATTTGTATAATTTTCGCGGCATCCTTTTGAACTTTGTTCCCGCGGTACTGACATTTGATTTCGGACGCTTGCGTCATTTGATGGGCGGGTATTTTTTCTCTCAACCCGAACGGATGAGACAATATGATGATAAGCTCGGCAATGAGTCCATGCGCGTGATTTTCCGGATGCTTTTCGCCCAGTTTTTCCCCCGCAAAGCCGCCGCGAACCTGCCGGTTTTGGTGTTGGGCGCCAACGAGGATAAAATCTACGCTCCCCGGAGCCTGGAAAAAATGGCCGCCCGGTATCATGCGGACCTACGCATGTATGGCGATAGGGGACATGACCTGATGTTGGAACCCGGTTGGGAAACCCCGGCGGAAGATCTGCTCTACTGGCTTGGGAATAAGAATCTCGCCCCGCCAGCCAATCCGGAAACGGCGGAATCCAACCGAGCCTCAGTCGCACCGGTGTCCGCGGGCGTCTTGCCCCAACCTGCGGTTCCGGCTGTAGTTGCAGCCAAACATCCCTCAGCCAGGCAAAAACCCAGCCAAAGACTTCTGAAAGGTTTTTTTAATCAGCCGGTTAAAAAGCATTTCATCAGTACTGATTTTCATGGAAAACTGGACTCGCTTAAACATGAACTGCTGACGGCCGGTCTGATCGATGGCTCCGACAACTGGATAGGCGGTGAAACATCCCTGGTGCTCAACGGAGATTTCATTGACCGCGGGCATACGTTCAAGGAGATTTTTGAATATCTTGATTCATTGCGGGAGCAAGCGCAAACACAAGGTGCGGAAATTGTCGAGTTGTTCGGGAATCACGAACAGCTATTTTTGCAATATATGCTTGGCAATAACGAAGCGCTTTATTGGTGGCTCAATAAAAATGACGAAGCTTTGGAATATTTCGGGTATTCGGGACGAAGGGCGGAAGTGCTGGCATCTCCGGAATTAATGCGGAATGACGAGCGTTGTCAGGAACTTAAAAATCTACTGCTTCGGCATATTGCGGATGAAAAAATGAAAGCGCTGTATACGCTGGGCGGGGTCGCGGTAGTCCACGGCGGCGTCCTGCCGCATCTTATCAGCCTAAAAGATAACTTGGAAAAGAAAGTCGGAAAGTATAATGAGGAGTTTAAAAATGCCATTGCCGATGGTGATTTCACGCATAAAATGTTCTCCACGGGGAAAGGAACATTCAAAGGCGAAGATACCTTGCCGGGCTTTTTCTGGGCTAGTTACCCGGAATACGTTGGAAATGAAAAGGAATTGATCAAACAAATTGTCGGGCATGAGCGTGCCGACAGCACGGACATTAAAATTTCTCCCTTGAAACGAATCCTCAACATTGAAGTCGGCCATTTTAGGCGGAGTGATCAGGAAAGCACATTAGGATATGTATTGACGGCGGGGTATGACGTGGAATTGGTTGATTTTCACGATATTCCGGACATGAAAGACCGGGAGTCCGGAGCCGATGGAAGGTCCCTGATGCGCCTGCTGGTTTTGTTGGCGGCCGGTGGCCTAATGGCGGTTTTGCTTTCTATCTTAAATCATTGGCTTTTTTCGCCGGAAGTTTTTCCGCGCACTGAACAGGCAAGCTTGCCTTCACTCTGGAGCGCGTTATTGTTGCCGCTGGCGCAAATTTCCCGAGGATTGCTGGCGCCGATACGTCGGGGTACGGTTTTTAGATACAATTTGAATTTGGCAGACGGAGGTCAAGCCAACCCTGCTTCACAGGCAAATCCGGCAGCCGTAACCGCTTCACCCGAATTTTTAAGCACACTCAACCGGGCCATGCTGGGTTTTTTCGGGCTCCGCGCCGTGGATACGGACCTGCAGGATTCATTAAAAATAGACGAAGGCCAGATTCTGTCCTTGGCGCGGTTGGGCGTATCGCTGAAATTCGACCTCGTCATTGAAAAAGACCTGGGTTGGTTCCCTTTCCTGCTGAACTTGGTTTTGTTCCGCTTTGCGCACCTGGAAGATCCGACCGTAACCTTGCCGGCGTGGTTGGTCCAAACGTGGGCTAGCAGAGGGCAGGGGAGCAGGGCACCTTGGTGGGCGGACAGGCTGCTGACTCTGATCGTTGCCACGCAGGGTTTGCAACGGAAAATTTTGGCTTGGCAGGCAGCGCAATTCGGCAACCCACGGGTTCACTGGCAGTACCTGATTCATGCCCACCTGCGCGTCGGCGATCCCGGGTTGAATGCGGCCGTGGTTTTATTCGAGACTTTATTGCGATCTGAGCAAACGCCGCCGACAAGTGAAATGTTCTTGTTGCAGGCTTATCAGGCCCTATTTGAATCCGGGCTGGGACAGGGCGCTGAGGCATTGAGCCGGCGAATGGCCCTGTTGCAGTCC
>JAAXVQ010000052.1 GCA_013335425.1 Candidatus Firestoneibacteriota bacterium
ATGAAGCGTCCCAGGTCAGCAAGGTCAGGGTTTTACCCTTGTACTCTTCAGGCACTACAAATGTCAACGTGAAGGTTACGGGCTGAGGCAATACACTAAAGTTCGTGTCGCCCTTCTGCAATAACAGGTTCACGGCGGATACGAACTTAAACCCGCCAGGAATGAGCCCAGGCAGAAATTCCTGTCCCTCCTGACTGAATGCTGCTTCAAATTCGCACAGCGGGTCGCTGAAGACCACATTATCACCGCTGGGAAGAGAAAGTGAAGCGGCTTCAGTACATGAGAGACCCATGAGTCCGCCGGTGACCGGAATTAATCCACCAAACGGAAGTACAGGATCGTCGCCACCACCGGGAGGTGTGGTTGGGTCACCATAAGGCGTGGCGTCACAGACATCACCCTGACCATCCTCGTCAGAATCGAGCTGGTCGTAATTCCAGGTGTCCGGGCAGTTATCATCCGGATCGCCAATTTCATCTTCATCCTGGTCGCCATCCGGGAAGATATCGCAGGCATCACCCTGCCCGTCCCGCGACGCACCCGTTACGTTGACGAAGGCGCACGCGTGCCCGAACACATCCTCGAGCCGCGAGACCCGTCGGCGCCCGCTGGTCCGAGCTTCGAGCTGGCCGGTCCACGTGCGCCCCTGCCCCGCGACCCGGCCAGCCTCACCGCCGGAGTCGTCACCTGCGGCGGGCTCTGCCCCGGCCTCAACGACGTGATACGGTCGATCGTTCTGAGCCTGTACCATCATTACGGCGTGAATAAGGTCTACGGATTTCGCTTCGGCTACGAGGGTCTCGTGCAACGGTACGGGCACGCCCCGCTTGATCTGACGCCCTATTCGGTCAACCGCATCCATGAGTCCGGCGGATCGATCCTCGGCTCTTCCCGCGGGCCCCAGGACCCCACGGAAATGATCAAGACCCTGGAATCGATAAGCGGTCAAATCATGGCGGACACCGGACTCAACCCCATGCATGCCGAACAGAGGGCGGAAACGGTTCTGTTCCACGCCTTGGTTCAGGTGTATTTGGACATGTACAATACGGACCAACTTTCCAAGCAGGCCCGCAGCATGGTGGAAAAATTGGGATTTGCAAATTTTTCCCGCCAACCCAACAGCGGCGCGGCCATTATGACCGGGACCGGCAGCGTAACCAATTTGCGGCTGCAAACGCTTTACTCCTCGATTGCCTATTTGGAATTTAAAAACGCAGCCAATAAACCCGATGCGCTGATGATCAAGAACCTCAAGGAAAAATATCCGTTTCTGACCGACGATGAGATCACGCGCGTTCTGCAGCCCTTCCCCTTGGGCATGTTTTTGCATATCACCGAAGACATGGCCACGTCCTATGACATGACGCATCCCCGTTGGGTCAGCACGGGCATGTTTGCTTTCGATCTCAAGAAGATTATCATGGCCTCGCTTTATTACCGCTTGCTGCCGATTTTTTTCGGGGGCCTCGCAGCAATGGGTTTGGGCGCGGCGGCCATCATCCTCGGGGGCGGGACTTTGGCTTTGGGTTTGGGGTCGGTCGTCCTGGTCTTGGGAACTCTGGCGATGCTGTTTGCCGGTGTCAATTTATTGCTGAAAAAGCGCATCAGCCTCAACACCTACAATTTCATCAAAGCCAATTATGCCGCCAAGGAGTTTTTGCCCACCCAGGTGCATGTGGATAACGACGACAATTTTTGGGTGACGCCTCCGACGTTGTCCATTTTAATCACGCCGCAGTTGAAGCGGTGGGCCGACGGTGCGGTGAACAAAGTCAGCGAGTTTCTCAAAGCCGGTTGGGCCAACCCCTTGAACTGGCTGAACCCGCTCTTTAGGAAATATATCGGCGCGACCATGTATTATCCGGCCCGGGGCATGCGCGAATATATTTACAAATTCATGCCCATTATCACCCTGGTCTACACGCTGAAATTGCTCCCCTTGATCAATTTCTCGTTTTTTTATTACAACAGCTTGAACACGGTGTTCGGTTTGGCCGCTTTGGCGCCTTTTTTAAGCATCGGCATCGGTGTTTTTTCAGCGGTTATTTTTGCCATGGTCGCTTTCAATCTTTTATTAAAAGCGTCAAACCTCATCGCGGGTTGGGTCAGATCCCGACCGGAAACCTCCCGTAACCGATGGCTGGGCGTCCTGAATAAGGCCTTTTACCCGAGTGTGGTGGTCATCCTGGCCTCTGCCGCAGGCTTGGTTTACCCGTTGATGGCCGGTTCCGGATTGGCCTTGTTTTTGACCACCATATCCCTTTCCTATTTCTCCATCTTGGTTTATACCTTCCTGCTGTTCGTTT
Source organism: Candidatus Firestoneibacteriota bacterium (assembly GCA_013335425.1). Classification (GTDB taxonomy): domain Bacteria; phylum Oederibacteriota; class JAAXVQ01; order JAAXVQ01; family JAAXVQ01; genus JAAXVQ01. Next base: position 2,310 of record JAAXVQ010000052.1, read on the forward strand.
CCTTCGTGTCTTCGGCCAGTACCTATGTCTCCATTATGCGCGCCGCCGGCTATACCAAAGCCGATACCAAGCTCATGAGCGCGTTGCAGTTGATCGAGATTCCCACCATGTTGAGCGCTTTGAAATCAGGCTTTATTAAAATGACCACGGTGTTCGCCTCCACCCCCCAAATGAAGGGTTACACGCCTTTGGCACCCCGGGAAGCCAATGAAATGCTCCTGAACGCATCCTTGACGCTCTTTGTGGCGGGTTGGATGATTTTGTCGCTGATGTTCGGTAATATTGACCTGCTGTTCGGATGGCTCACGTACGCCTTGGTCGGCATGTTCTCGGTGTTGAACATCCCGGTGGTCATGAAATCCTTCATGTTCAATGTCCCGGAAGATGAAAGTTTCGACAATATGTTCCAGCGCATCGGCATCGGTTTCCTGTATACCTTGGGCAACACGGGCATATTGAATTTCGTCGACGATCCCAAATTCAGCACGAATTTTTCGCGAGCGAAACGCATGATCCTGAGCATGACGGGCTTGCTGACGGCCTCGGCGGCGGGATTGGGCCTGGCGCTGGCGGCTTTGGCGGGTTTGGGGATTTTTACGGGTGCGTTTGCCGGAGTTTTGGCCTCCGCCGGCAGCATCGCGGTTTTGCTGGGCGTTTTGGTGGCGGGGACGGCGGCCGCGGTGCTGGGGTTGCGGTTTGATAAAATTTTCGCGTTCATCAAGCCGTATAACAAATTTCATGCTTTTGATGCCAATGAAGCCCAGGTGAAGAAATGGTTTGCGAAAAATGATTTTAGTTCGGTAATCAAAAGGTGGAAGGGCCATCAGGAATTGGACAAACAGTCGCAATGGCTGAAAATATTTTTGGTCCTTTCCATGATCAAGGAACCGTTTGCCAAAGCCTACGGCAAGCTGCTGTCCGTAAAAAAAGACGGCGTCGGAGTTTTAAAACAGGCTTACGTTGAGTTTTATGCCTATGCCGGCATGATCAAGGATTTGCCCTGGAATGCCAATCCGGAAGAGACCATGGACGCCGGTTTGTCGAAGGGCGGCAATTTGCGCGAACGTTTGGAGGTCAGCGATCAAATGTTCCGCGACATCGCTGCGGCTTTGAGCGATATCATGGTGAGGCGGCAGGAGGTCGTGGAGAAGTTCTTGTCCCGCTTCAAGCAGGGGCAGGTCGGCAGGGAGGATTTGGATATTTTTTCCGAAGCCCTGCTTTACCTGGTGACGTTCCATGACCTGACCGTGGACGCGTACCGCCATAATTTGGATCAGAAGGATGTCCTGGGCGCCGTCCCGGATATGACCGCCTGGCGGACGATTTTTTCCCAACCCGCCGAATTGAAAAAAGGTTTGAAAGCACTCTGCCCGGATTCATCGGCCGAAACGCGTTTGGAAGCCTTGTTTATGGAACGCCCGGTTTTTGATTGGCGGGCCATTGCCGAAGGGCAGCCCGCCGCCGGCGTCGCACCCCAAGGTTTCGCCGTGCAGCACATTGCCTGGATGCAGGCTTTGTCAGATTTTATGGTGAAGACGTTGCTGCTCAAAGGCGCTGAACCTGCCCGGGTGGAGGCGATTACGAGGCGTTTGGTCGATAAATTGAAGGCCGGCGCGCCCGATCGGATCGAATTTGTTCAAAACCCAACCCAGTTTTGGTGGACCAAATGGGCAAATGTCTTTACCTCGGTCTGGCGAAGCAAAAAAGACATCATGCAGGTGATTCGCTCGGAATCGTATACCACCAACGAGACGACGGCCCGGGTCTGGTTTGCGCAGCAAAATTACGCCGATTTGGTCCGGGCGGGAAGGGCATTGGACCGCGAGGGTATGCTGTCGGTGCAGACCGTGCGTTTTCGTCAGCTCTATGACCTCGCTCAAATTCTCTGGGAAGGCAACTTGATTTCGCACGACCTCGAACGCAAGCGCTTCAATGTCGCCATGCCGCGATATTTTGAACTGGCTGATTTGGTTGAAAAAACCGCCTGGAACGACGTGCTGGATACCGGCAATCAATACCGCTTGCGAGGCGACCCGTATCAACGCGGCCGCCAGGCGTTTGCGATCCGGCAGGCCGCGCTGGATGCCATGGACGGCATAGCCAAAATTATTTGGACGCGCTATCAGGACGGGCTGCATTTTTCTGAAGCCGGGAACAATCAGGCCGCCGTGGCGTCCTATAAAAGCATGCTGGGGTTGTTGAATCAGTTCGGCGATGCGCTCCAGACTCACAATCGGCTGCAGCCGATGATGGCCGAAATGAATATGCACGCTATCTACTTTGCCCTGCAAACCGCCCGGGGCGAGCCGCTGAAGAAAGTCGGCCGGGGCGTGGCCACGTTGCGGGAATTTCGGCAGATGATGCCGCGCTGGGCCGAGATGAGCGGTATTGAGGAAGTGCCGAATCAGGATCTGGACCGGGTCATGGATAAACTCATCCGGAACGTCGAAAGCGCCATGCCGCCGAAGACCATACGCGGCCGCTATTTGATCATGACACCGGTGCGCACCAATGTGATTGCCAAACAATGGTCCAATCGGTTCATTGTCATCAATTTGCTCATTGTCGCCATGGTTTTAAAATTATTCCTCGGCAACCCCCATTACAGCAATATACCCCTGCCGAACGGTTCGTTCTACGAGGGTCCCCAGAAAACCACGGTCTATTTCCAAGGCGGTCAATACAGCGGGCCGGTTTACAACGTCCGGACCCCGGACGGTGGCCTGATTGTCCTGCCGGGTCCCCCCTCCTTCCGGGATGGTTCCTTGGCGCAACCCGGCCAGAACCTGGAGGAGGAAGCCTATTTCCGAACATACATTGAAGATAACCGGCAGAAGTTCAATCTCTATCCAAATCCGGTTGACGGCAAAATCGTCAGCCTTTGGGACATGCAGACGACGCAACCCGTCATGATGGAAGGCAGCTATCCTTCCGTGCTTCCCGCAGGCACGGCGGAAGCGGAGCTTACCGCGGAAGAAACGCGGGCCTGGGCGGAAGTGGCCGCTCGCCTTAAAACCACGCTTTATTTCTACCGCGTTCCCAACGGCCAGTTGCTGGTAACAGCCGAGCTTTTGAAACGCGACGATAAGGGCGCCCTCTACAGCAACGTCCTCATCGGGAAGATCAAGGACGCGAAGGGTGAAATAAAAATCGGCGTGGTTCAAGGCGTCCTCAAGGACGAACCGAGCGTGGTTAAGGACGATCAAGGCAACGCCCGAGAATCGCAGACAAAGTTTTTGTCGGTGGTCAAAGGCGAAAAGCTTCAAGGCTATGAGTCGATCAGCATGCGGGAGTCTTTGGCCATGGACCCGCGGACGCAAAAGCCGCAGATGCGGAAAATTTTGGTTAACAAATATTTTGACGCCAAATTCGGGAAGTTCGTCAGCCGGGAATTTTATGTCTACAACTGCATGAACGGGGATCGGATCTGGCTTGAGAAACCGCTGGATAAAAATTTATTTTTCGTCAAATCCTATCAGTTCGGCGTCGCCTTGGACAAGAGCAATGTTTTCCAGAATCGGGAACTGCATTGGGTTTCGATTTATGACGACAACGTCATAGAAGGCAAGCTGACGTTCGATTACAACAAGGATTTGGTTCCGGGCGGACAGGTGGTGGAGCTGCCCAAAGAGAAATTCGGGTATTGGGATGAGGCCAAATTTATCAGTGTTCCGGCTTATGTTTATCCGGTTTGGAACGACCGCAACGATCCTTCCAAGGGGCAGGGACGGATTGTGGTGGCCGCGCCGTTGCAGGGCGGTTCCTCGGAAGTTGAATTCCGGGTGGTCAAAGGCGAAGTGATGCCCGTTCACGGCAGCTTTGCCTATCAGGACAAGAAAACCGGCGGTTGGACTTCGGTGATCGAGAACCATACGGTGGACGGCTGGAGCTCCATGGACTATTTCGACAAATTGGCCGACCCCGCCAAGCCGGGGGAAAAAATCTCCCGCGAGTACTACAGCGAAGCGGGCAAATCCATCCAGGGCACTTTCCATAAATACCGCATGAAAGCCGAGCCGGGGTTGGGCGAGCAATTCATTTATCTGCCGGTGGAATTGAACGCCCAAGGCAAGCAGGATGTTCAGTATGATTTGAGCCGAAGCAGAACCCCGGGGTTTGCCTACCAGCAAAAAGACGGGCGCTGGGTTTCGGTCATTAAAACAGGGGAGACCAACAGCACTTTTAACGGCCCGTCCATAATGGACTTTTCACCCTACTTGGCATCCGCCACGCCCAAAAGCACCCGCACCATAAAAGGGCTGGACGAGTTTAATCAAGGCCGGCCGTTGGTCCTGTATGTCTATGAAGCCTATACCAACCGCGAGCATAAAGGTACGCCCCAGGAGTTGCCTCTTTCCGTGCCGCTGGTGGACGGGAAATTGGCGGTCGATGTCCGGGAAGGGAAAATCACCACGGGATCCCAGGCCTATTTGAATTCGGCCAAAAATTGGGTGGTGGCGCAAGAGGGCATGGATTTTCACGGCCAGCCGGAAATTAATTTGTCGAAATTTTCGCCTTCCGCCCAACCGGTTAAGGTCATCCCGGGCATGCAGCTTTATGACCGCAATGGCGTCAAGTCGAGCATTCCGCAGGCTTATGTTTATCAAGTAACGAATAAGAGCGGAGTTCGTCAGGAAATTGTTTTAGACCGGAAACTCGGCCCGGATCAAAGAATTTTCGGCAAAAAAGTAAACGGCGTCTCTGTGGGCAGTTGGGTTTATGAAAATGAGGACGGCAGCCTGGTCTCGACCTATAACGGCGCACCCGTGCACGGCGTGGCAACCGTGAATTTGAAAAATAAGCTGAAAGACCCCACCTCGGCCGGGACGCAGGAATTGATGCATGGTTTCACCCAACAGGGGAAATATTGGGAAAAGGTCGGATATGCGCATGCGGCCAAAGACGGTGATTTCTTTTATACGCCCAAGCCGTTGATTGACGGAAAAACCACGGAAGAATACCGCTATGGCGAGTCGGTTTCCGAAAATCGCGTCTATGAGGGTCCGTTCGGCTGGGTCTCCTATATGGCCGGCGCGCCCTATAACGGCGTGGAAATTTGGGATTTGCGGGCATACAATCCGCAAAAAGCCGGGTCGCCCAAGGTTATTCCCATATACCGGGACGGCGTTGCCCACATGATGAAGGTTCAGGAATATTCCCTGCTTATTCCGGGCACGGACCGTTACGATAAAATTTTATTGCCGGCGGATATGGAGTTGGGCAAGGAAAAAACCCTGTATTCCTATACGCACAAGGGTGATGTGAAAACCCGGGTCAGGATCTACCCCCAACAGCAACAACACGGCTGGAACACCGAACTTAGAGTGAATGCGCCCGATTTTGTCTTGCCTCAGCCAAAAGCCAAAACCGCAGGCTATAAAATCAGCGAAGGCCCGGCTCCGTCCGCCGAGCAATTGGAAACGCTCAATCGGCAAAAAGGCCAGGCCCAGATCCAAACCGAGGAGGGCCAACGGGCCAAGACCTTCGGGGATTATTTCAATCAGGCGCTTCAGAAAATCGAAGGGTTTTTCTCGTGGCTGGGGCAGTTGTTCAATAACCTTTTCGGCGTCGCCGGCAAAGGTTTGCTGACGCTGGGCGGGGTGGATACCACGGGAACGCGGGCGCCTTCGGTGGATTTTCCCATGACCGAACTTCCCACCGGCGCTTTGCGGCCGGACACGGGAGCGGTGGGCATGGGCGCGGTCATGGAAACCGGCTTTAAAACCCAGGACCCGATGGGCGCCCAGGTTTATTGGGGTGTGGGGCTGGACGGGCAGGACTTCAATCTGCCGGAGTACGAGCAAAAAGTCGGCGCCAAAGTCGCGACCGTCAATATTTTTTCCGAATGGACCGCAGCCGGGGACGCCTCAACTTTGGAAAAGGCCCGTTTGGCCATTGCCGAAGGCGCGGTCCCCATGGTGACTTGGGAACCCTGGAAAGCTTGGGGATTGCCTCATCCTGAAGGCATTTCCCTCAAGGACATCACTCAGGGGAAATACGATCAATACATCGATAACTTTGCCAAACAGATGAAAACCCTGAATCAGCCCGTTGTGATTCGTAGTATGCACGAATTCAACGGCAATTGGTATCCCTGGGCCATCGACGGTACAAAGGTCACCGCAGAGGATTATAAAAAAGCCTTCCGGTACTTGCATAACCGTTTGGCCGCCCAAGGACTTAAATTTTCCATGATGTGGTCCGTCAATGCGGAGTCGGTGGGATCTCCGATTTCCTTGGAAAACCTGAAAGCTGCCTACCCGGGCGATGATGTGGTCGATGTTGTCGGCATCAGCGGCTACAAATTGAATGCTTCGGATAATCGCGAAATCGGCCAATTGCTGGGGCCGTGCCTGGATGCCATTGCCAAGGTCGCTCCGAACAAACCTGTGATCATTGCCGAAACCGGAACCATCAAAGCCGGTGATCCGGCCAAGTGGTGGGGGGACTTGGCGAATTTTGTGGGTCTAAAGAAGCAAATCATCGCCGTGGTGCCTTTTGATGTGAAAAAAAATGAAGGGAATTTTAAGGTTCAAAAAGGGCCGGAGTTGGACAGCTTCCACAAGATCGTGCACGGCAACAAAGCGGGTGTTACGGGAAAAGGCTTGCTGCAGAAATTGGGTTGGCAGGAGCCCAAGCGGAACTTTATTACGGTTTTTAATTCCTTGGGCATGAGCGCCCGGGTGTTTACGCATTTGGGGTTGGGTGAGGCCCGCGGCTATTATGGCTTGGCCGGTTCCCTCATCGGCGGAACCCTGTTTATCCTTGTGGCGTTTTCGACGATTTATGCCAAGCTGGCCAAACGCGTTGCGCTCGGAACTCTGCCGACTTTCGGCTCGGGCGAGGATTTGGCGCCGTTTGCCGATTTTGGGGAAGATCAACCGCGGGGATCTTGGGGGCACAAGGCGGCGGTTCGGCTCAAGCAGATGTTCTCGGTTTCGTATGAATACCGCGGCAAAGTTTATCTCGACAAGCAAGCCATGCTGCATTTGGGAGAGTCTTTCCGCGCCCTCTACATCCTTCATGAAGAAGTCCACGCCACGCAAATGCGGCAACAGGAAAAAGAAATAGAGGCGTTCACGGCCATGGTGAAGGCCGTGCGCGCGGGCAAGGGCGGAGCCTTCCGGGCGGGCGGGCAAGAACAAGGGTGGCTGAACCGTGGGGTGCAAAGCGCGGCACAAATCCGCACCCGGATTGTCCGTGCTTTCAGACCGTTGACGATCCGGTTCTTAACCGTCTGGATGCTGCTTACCAGTGTTTTGCCGAATTTCGGGCTTACCCAGATGCCCGTCTTGGAAGGCAACCGTTATGTGGCGGCGGCCAAATATACGCCGCTGAGGCAGTTTGCCGGTGCCGTGGAAGTGACGGTGAAAACCGCTTTAACGGCCATTGGCCAGACGGGAACGGTGGGCGAGAACACCAAAGTGGTCGGGGGCGTGCGCCTGCAAAACCCCTTCTCCATT
>JAAXVQ010000392.1 GCA_013335425.1 Candidatus Firestoneibacteriota bacterium
TCGATCTCCCCGCCCTCGCCGATGAAGACCACGCTGAGCGGATAAAGCACCTGCTCGCCGTATCCCCGCGGCCACCAGCGCCGGGGATTTTCAATGCGCCAATTGATTTCCACCCGGTTCTCGCCCACGGCCAAAGCCACCGTCTGCTGCGTCTGGCGCCGGCCCAAACGCGCTTCCAGGCGCCCCCGGGCGCCCAGGGGCGAGTCCAACCACACGCGCAGGTTCAGCAGCACGTCCCCGTTGGGTTCGTGCGTTTGACCGCATACCACGGCGTCAATGCGCGCCTCGTTCCAGGCTTCCAGCCGCAAGGAACGCCAGATGCCCACCGGCCGCAAGGCCGGACCCCAATCCCAACCGAAGTCGGCCTGGCATTTGCGGATGAAATTGCGGTGCTCATTGCGCCCCGTGTAATCAACATACGGCAAAGCGAGCGGCTGACTCACAGCCTGTTGCGCGGCATAAGCAGCCGCTGGTTTAAACACGATGCGCAAGCTGTTTTTACCGGACTTTAAGAAAGGTTTGATGGAAAAGGAGTAGGTGCGGAATTGATTTTGGGTTCTTCCTACGCTGGTGCCGTTCACGAAAATTTCAGCCACGGTGTCCAGGCCTTCGCAGACCAGGCACACCTGCTGTTTGGCAAGCAGCGCGTCATCCGGGGTGAAGTCGCGGCTGTATTCCCAGATCTCATCCGCCACCCAGTTTTGGGTGTCCTCGGCAGCGCCGACATACGGGTCCGGAATCACGCCCGCCCTGAGCAGATCCAACTGTACTTGCCCGGGCACCGTAGCCGAAATTTTTAAATTTCGGCCGGGTTGAACCAATTCCCATTCGCCGTTCAAATCCAAGCTGCGCATGCCGGATTCCTTTGGAACAGGTTGCTGTCTTCTTTATTATAAGCCCGTTGACTGGAAAAAGCAAAATACCAAGCAAGGTAATTTCAGACCAAGCCCGTTTCCCCGCGCAACAGCTTGCGTCCGCCCGGCGAAGAACTTTGCCGGGCTTTGATCAAAACCAGGGCGCTCGCGGCCACCGCCAGGGTCAGCAGACGGTTTTGGGAAACCACATCGGCTTTGAATCCGTTTTTAAATTCTCCGTAGGCATGCACATACGCCTGGTGCGCCTGCAGGGCCAGCCAAGTGACCAAATCCTGCACTTTCCATTTCAATGAAGGCACCCGGCGGCCATCGCGCGGCGTCAGGCGCGCGGGCAAGCGACCGACCGGACGCAGCCGCCACTGTTGCACCCGGGTGCGGACTTGCTCTAAAAATTCCGGTTGCGGGAAATGCTTTTCCGCGAAGGCATCGAGCGCATTTTCGTACTCCACGTGCCAATTGCCCATGCATCCGGCCGCGTGGTGCGGAATGCTGGCGTCCTGAAGCGCATGCATCACCGGACCCAGGTACTTCACTTGTTTCGGATGTTTCAGAAACTCCGCATACCAATAGCGTGCCAAATTGTCCACCGGGAAGAACACGCTGTAAGGAATCCCGGTCCCGGTTTCACCGGCGTCCTGCGCCAGAGGAAAGCGCGCCAGGGTTTCCGCCCGGGAGGAATCATACACGTGCAGATCCCGGAAGCACGAGTAACGTTCCGCGGCCGGAGAGCAGCGCCGGTACCACTTCTCGCCGGGAACGTGTACGTATTCATCGTTGAGCCAATAGGCAATGCCTTCGTCCACCTTGAACCCGGCCAATTCCGCGATCCAACGTCCCCAACCCCCGCTGACATCCCGGGCGAGCTGAACCTCGTTTTGCTGCGCGGAACCGCAACGGTAACTGTAGCCGTCATAATCATCAAATCGCCCAGGACCTTTGCGGATATCCAAAAAGTGATTGAAAGCCGTATGGCTTTTAAAATCCGTTACGGTGTGCGCTTGGTCCTGATCCGGGCGCGGACCCGAAGCGTGGGGGTCGTCGCGTTGGGCGCGGACGTTTACAAATTCCAAATCCTGATAATAGTCGGTCTGTGCCGCTTCTTCGACAATCGCCGCTTCGGCCGCCGGCGACCAACTCCCGGGTTGCAGGGACGCAACCACCTCCAGGGCCAAACGGGTCGTCAAGCGATGCGCTTTTTCATTCATCGGCCGCCTCCGAAAAAATTATAACATGCCTGCCCGGCTCTTTTTTTCAAATTCCCTTCATGGTACAATGCCTCATCTCTCCAAGGAGGTAAGCGCGATGTGGAAATGGGTTATCCTGGTGGTGACGATCTTGCTGCTGGCCGGTGCGGGCGGGTTTCTTTGGATGATGCAAGGGCCGGATGTTTCCAAGTTTGAGTTTCTCAAAGACCCGCGCATCGTCGTTAAACCCGATACGGCGGTTTTGGAAGTCCCTTTTCAGGTCAATTCCGCGGGTTTGCCCAAGGTTTTCGGCGCGCTGATGAAGACCTATTTCAAACTCTCCGGCGTCCCCAAAGGGCCGGGCATGTCGGCCCCGGCCGCGCGCTATGAAACCCTCCAGGATTTTTCCGCCCCCGCCGGCGCCAATGCCCAGGCCATGGCCAACATGATTTGGAAGGGCTCGGCGGCCATCCCGGTGCCGGCCACGGTACGCGAACTGCCCCAAGGCACGCCTGAATTCACGCCCTGTTTGAGTGTCTGGAAATACGGCGAGGTGGCCGAAATCCTGCATGTCGGCCCCTACTCGGATGAACCGCCCACGGTTAAAAAGCTGACGGA
>JAAXVQ010000393.1 GCA_013335425.1 Candidatus Firestoneibacteriota bacterium
CGCCGTGTTGCCCGTCCGTTCACCCAGCCCGTTTACGGTCACCTGAATCTCGTCGGCACCCGCAGACATGGCCGCCAGGCTGTTGGCCAGGGCCAACCCCAGGTCATTGTGCGCATGCAGGGAAAGCGGCATTTGCAGGATGCGTTTGAGCTCCCCCACGGCCCGGGAAACCCCGTCGGGGGAACCCACCCCCACCGTGTCCGCGTAGCTCGCCATGTCGGCCCCGGCATTTTTGGCCAGCAAGTACCAACGGATCAGGCGCTCAAACGGCGCGCGCGTGGCGTCCACGCAACTGAATTTTACAAACAGTTTTTTCCGCTTGGCGTACTCAATCCAAACCGGAATCTCCGCCTCCACTTCGGCTGCGTCTCCGGCACCCCGGGCCCGCATGACCGCATCGGAGGCGGGGGCGATCAGCGTTACCCCGTAAACGCCGCTTAACTGGGCCGCGTCCAAATCCGCCTTGTGCAAACGGGCCAGGCTGAAAACCCGCGCCGGCAGGCCCAAATCCACCACGGCTTTAATGGCGGCGCGCTCTTGTGCCGAAACCCCGGCAAAACCAGCCTCAAAGGCGGGCACGCCCGCAGCCGTCAAACCCCGGGCAATACGGACCTTGTCCGCAGCCGAAAAACTCACCCCCACAGTTTGCTCGCCGTCCCGCAGTGTGTTGTCGTAAATTTTAACCGAGGCAGGGGTCATGGTTTCACCTTTCCCTTAACCGTCTTTTTCAGGCGAGCATTTTCCGCCAAGCCTGCATGCGGGTTAAACTCCAACCCCGTTTTTGATAAAACGCCTGCGCGGCGGCGTTCTTCCGGTCGGCCAAAAGCTGCAGACGTTTAAGCCCCTGCTGAGCGGCCCAGGCTTCCAAAGCCGACATCAGCCCGCTCCCCAAACTCTTCTGCCGGTACGCCGGGTCCACGACCACGTCCTCCACCCAACCCACGGCGCCGCCCTCGGCCGTGGAAATCACCGTCTGCACGGTGCACATGCCCACCACGCGCTCGCCGGCCTCGGCGACCAACGCACAAGTCCCCTGCCCGCGGCCGATCAATTGTTGCAGCCCTGTGCGCTGTTTGGCCTCCGCAAAGGGATAATCCGGCTCCAAGGCAAACAAGCTCCGCAACAGGCCGATCATAGGTTCCAGATCCCCGACCCGGGCTTCGCGGATATGCCAGGAAAAATCCGCACTCCGAGACGGTCCACCCGCAGAGTTTCCGACGCCGGGCAAGGTCAACCTCCGGCAGGCAGCAGCCGGAAGGCGGACGCCTTGATGGCCGCAAAAACCGGTGCGCCTTTTTCCAAAGCCAATTCCGCCACCGCCGCGTGCACGACTTCGGCTGTCAACGTTTGCCCGCCGCAATCCAGTACCACGCCGCAGGTCGCAGACCGGAGAATCATTTCCCTGACGGTTCCGGGCAGCAAATTGCGCGCGCTGACGGCCTGGGGATGCTGTTTGAAAAGCATGACGTCCTTGGCCGAGACCACGCCCACCTGCGCTTCGCCTTGCGGTGCCTGCGTCAGCCAAAGGACCTGCCGGCCCCAGCCGTAGCGCCACAACCCCTGCTCAAAAGTCCCGGACCGCAGCGGCAGCACATTGCTGTAACCCGCCGGACTCGCACCGGCTTGTTGACGCGCGAGTTCTTCGGGACTCAGGCGTTCCTGAATGCACCCCGCCTGCATCAGCATGACATCGTCGGTCATCAGGCGCATTTCCAAGACCGAATGCGAAATGTAGACATAAGGTATTTCCCAGGCATCGCAGAGTTCGCGCATGCAACCCAAGAGCCGATAACGCCCGTCCTCGTCCAAAGCGGAAACGGGCTCATCGAAAATCATCAGTTGCGGACTCGCCAATACCGCCCTGCCCACGGCTACGCGCTGCTGCTCTCCGCCGGACAGATTGTCCACGGACCGTGTCAACAAACTCTCCAGTGCCAAGCACCGGATCACCTGTTCCGGGTCCAAGCGGGAAACCCCTTCTGGAACACGTGCATAGCCATAGAGCAAATTCTCTTGCACCGACAAGTGGGGAAAAAGCTGGGGCTGTTGAAAGACCAGGCCGATCCGCCGCTGCTCGGACGGAACGCGCAGGCCGCGATCCACGTCCTCCAAAACCCGCCCATTGAATTCCAAATGTCCCCGGTCCAGCGGTTGCAGACCGGCCAGCACATGGGCCAGCGTGCTCTTGCCGCAACCTGAGGGACCGAAAACACCCAGACGGCGGCCGGAGTAAAGCATTTCCGCCTGCAGGACAAAGGCACCTTGTTTTTTTTCAAAAGCCATCATCAATTCCATGTTCGCTCCCGACTTCCCCTGGTTTAGCCTGACCTAAACGCTGTTAGCCAGTTCCTGTTGCGGAAAGTGCGTCTTTATTTTGTAAATTCCTCTCCCCTTGTGGGAGAGGATCAAGGTGAGGGGACAGACCTTTCGATATAAGGCTTTTGCCCCCTCCCCTTCGTCCCCTCCCACCAAATCCTGGGGAGGGGAACTATTAATAAATCTTTCCACAACAATAACTAGCTACTGAAGCAAATGGGCTTCGGCCACTTCGCCGGCTTCCAAGGCGTCCAAAATCTCGTCCACCACGGCCTGCGATTCCACCTTCCCATACCAATGATTCTCCGGATATACCACCATCACCGGTCCGCGCTCGCAGGCTTTCAGGCAACCGGTG
>JAAXVQ010000053.1 GCA_013335425.1 Candidatus Firestoneibacteriota bacterium
TGCTTTGGGCGTTCGTGCCCACCTCGGGCGGCTTCTCCCTGCCGCAGGCGTTGGGGCAGTTCGGCGCTAAAAACATTGTGGCCACCACAGGCTTGACCCAGGCCAAGGTTCCGGCCCTGGGCGCGGCTTACCTGCCTCCGGCGCAAGCGCAAGCTGCGACCGAGCTGGCCGGGTTTTTGGACGCCCAGGTGGGGACCACGGAAACGTTCTTTGATTTTTCCAATGAACCCTTGCTGTATTTTCTGGTGCCGCGCCGACCGGTGGTCTCGTCGCTGCTCACAGCGTCTTTGGCCACGTTTGACCAGCAACTCGAAGCGATCCGGCATTTGGCCGACGCCCGGGTCAAGGTCGTGGTCTGGCACGCTCCCGGCGAACCTGTCGGCAGCCTGGTGCCCTCTGAAGTGGGGCAATATGCCTTGGCCGAGTACTTGTTGCACCAATTCACGCCCTTGACCGTCAAGGGTGGGCGCGTGGTTTTGGGTCCGCGCGCGGAAAATCCCGCGCCGGATGCGGCCGCGGCTGCGGCCCTGCAGCAGCCGCTGACCTTGGGCCAACTGCCCTGGGCTTGGGGACGGTTTTCCAAATATGATCCGGGGCAAGGCGCGGGGGCCGGCACGTTGGCCCCGGCCGAAGGCGCCAAGTCCGTGGAGCCCGCCGGCTTGACCATCACGGCTCAAGGCGACGAGTTGGCCGTGGGGGAAGCGGGGCGCGAAGTCACGCTGACGCTCAAAGCCCAGCCGGACGCAACCCAAAACCCCAACGTGATCACCCTGCGGCTCAAAGTGCCTCCGGCCTTGGACGGACAAAGCGCGGTGCTGGCCTGGGGGGACAAGGCGAGCGGGCGCGAGGTGAGTTTTGCCCTGCAAGGCGACGGCCAAGCGCATGCTTATGTTTTGCGGGTCGGAGCTATGCCGGCCTGGGTGTTGGCCGGAGAAATAAAAACCCTGCAATTGAAAATGCCCGGCGGGAACTGGGCCTGGGAAGCGGGGCATTTTCTGGCCATCCGCGATATCCCCCAGATCCAGGCGCCGGCACCACCGGCGCCGGTACCCGCAACCGCCCCGGCGGCCAAGACGGAAAAAACAAAACCCGCGGCCGGGAAAAAATAGCGACAGTGAGGTCCGTGTCGGGAACGGTTTGATTCCGTTCCCCGCAAACATAATGCCGGAGACGGCAAGGGGTCGGGGAGGCAATCCATGGCCAATCATTTTTCAGGTGAAACCGGAGCCGAGCGCCGGCGCTTTCCGCGCAAACCCATGAAGCTGCGCGTGGCTTATCAGTGCCTGGCCAAGGACCGCATTTCCCCCAAGGAGGCGCATGTGGCCCTCGACGTAGGTTCGGGCGGACTGGCTATGCGCAGCCATGAGCCCCTGGCCAAAGGGCAGATCGTCATGCTGACGCTGTTTATCCCGCTGGAGGAACGTTTGGCCGCCGCCGGCGGCGAAGTGCCCGATTATTCCGAGTCCGACTGCGTGGGGGCGAACATTCTCGCGCGCGTGGCGCGCTGCACGTCTTTGGGCCTGGGGGATTACCAGTTGGGCATCCAGTTTCTGGACGCCGACGGCCAGAGCCGGGAGCGCTTGAAAAAATTTCTGATGAACTACCGCCTGTACCAGGCGGATTCTCCCGTGAACTATTAACCGTCCATGTCCATGACCGAAACTGCCAAGCCGCCGGAGTCCCGCTGGAGCCGTTGGGCCAGGTTTTTCACCGAGGACGTGTGGCGTTTTGATTTTTCCGAGCTCACGCGCGCGCGCAAGTCCGCGCTCCAGGCGCTGCAGGTGCTGCTTTTGGTCGTCGAGCGCTTTTTCAAGGACCGCCTGCTGCTGCGCGCCGGCGCGTTGACGTACGCCACCATGCTTTCCATCGTGCCGCTGTTGGCGTTCATGTTCGCGGTGTTGAAGGGCATGGGCGTGCAGCGCCGCCTGGAACCCATCCTGCTGGAGCGCGTGGCCGTAGGGTCGCAGGAAATCGTCACCCGGCTGATGGCGTATATCGACAAGGTCAATGTGGGTTCCTTGGGCGCCCTGGGCCTGGTCCTGCTGGTGTTGAGCGTTATTTTGGTTTTGGACAACGTGGAGAACGCGTTCAACGACATTTGGAACATCCGCGCCCGGCGCTCCTACCTGCGGAAGTTTTCCGACTACCTGGCGCTGATGACCGTGACGCCGCTGTTTCTGCTTTTGGCGATCTCCGTCACCGCCAGTTTGAAAAGCATGACCGTGGTGACATGGCTGAAGTTCCAGCCCGGGCTCGGGCCCCTGGTGGTGTTGTTGCTGCGTTTGGTGCCCTATGCGTCCATTTGGTTCGTACTCACTTTTTTGTACATGTTTCTGCCCAACACCCGGGTGAGGCTGGCTCCGGCGTTTTTGGCCGGCGCCTTGACCGGCACGGTCTGGCAGATCACCCAATGGTTCTACATCACCTTTCAGGTGGGCGTGGCCCGGTACAACGCCATTTACGGCACTTTCGCGCAATTGCCGGTGATGCTGGTATGGCTTTACATTTCCTGGGTGATCGTGCTTTTCGGCGGGGAGTTGACCTTCGCCCTGCAAAACGTTCACGCCTATCGGCGCGAGCGCAAAGGCGGAGAACTGCATTTTCTAGGCAGGGTGGAATTGGCTTGGGGCTTGTTGCGGGAAACACACGCCCGGTTTGTGTCCGGCAACGCGCCTTGGACCGCGGCCGGGCTCTCCCGCGCGCAGCATGTGCCCCTGCACCAGGTGATGCAGGTCTTGGAGGAGATGACAGCCCTGGGCTATCTGCTGTGCGTCAAATCCGGGAAAGAAACGGCGTATGCGCCGGCCCGAAATTTTGAACACGTGCCTGTGGTGGAAGTGTTGGAAAAAATGGAACAAGCGCAGACCGGGCTTAAAGTCGTCACCGGCATGGGCGGCTGGCACGCCACCCGGATTCCGCCGGACGGCGCGCCCGAGCGCGGGTGGATTCAAAAAATCCGCTTCTCCCGGCGTCGGGCGCTGGCCGGGGTGATGCTCGCCGGCGATCGCAAGCCCGGGAAACGGACAAAGAAGCGGGATTGAAAACTGCGGCCGGGTCCGGCGAGCCCGGTTGGGAACGACACCAGGAGGAACCGCATGCTGCATCACGGCAAAATCGGATTTGAGCGGCGGGTGTTTCCGCGCTTCCATGTGGAATTGCCCATCGTTTATCAGCGCGAGGAAAAGGGTTCCCGGCACGCGCACGCACTCAATGTCTCCCAAGGGGGCATGCTCCTGACTTTGGAGGACATGGTCTCCCCCGGGGAACGCCTGCGCGTGAAAATGCATTTGACGGATAAAAACGGCTCCCGCATCATCGAAGCCGTCGGGCGGGTGGTTTGGGTTTCGCTGCTGCCCCCGGGCGAGGGGAAGGGTTATCAGGTGGGCTTTACGTTCGAGGAAATCGACCCCCGGCATTTGAGCACCCTGCAGGCGTTTGAAGCCATTTGGCTCGAACAGGGGCAGCGGAAGCGGGGGTTTGGGGAAATCAGCGCGGCTTGGTCCGCGTTAAGAATCATCGGGAGGATTGACAGCATGGGATTTCCAGGCAAGGCTATTTGGATGGACGGAAAACTGGTGCCGTGGGACGACGCCAAAATTCACGTGCTTTCGCATGTGGTGCACTATGCCTCCTGCGCGTTCGACGGGGTGCGCATTTATGCCAACCCCAACGGCGTTTTTATCCTGCGGCTGCGCGAGCACATCAAACGGCTCTTTGATTCGGCCAAGATTTACCGCATGCCCATCCCCTACACGCAGGACGAGATTTGCGCCGCCGTGAAAACCACGGTGGAGGCCAACGATTTGACCACGGGCTATATCCGCCCGTTCGTTTTTCGCGGCTATCACTCCCTGGGCGTGAACCCGCTGAGCTGCCCGGTGGTGACGGCCATCGCGGCCTGGGAATGGGGCGCTTATCTGGGGGACGAGGGCATGCAAAACGGCGTCTCGGTGCGCATCTCTTCCTGGAACCGCCCGGCGCCCAACACCCTCCCCGCCATGGCCAAGGTGGCCGCCAATTACATGAACTCCCAGCTCATCAAGCTCGAAGCCATCGAGAGCGGGTTTGAGGAAGGCATCGCCCTGGATTCGTTCGGATACATCTCCGAAGGCTCGGGGGAGAACATCTTTATCGTGAAAAACAACACCCTCTACACGCCGCCGTCGTCTTCGAGCATCCTGCCGGGCATTACCCGGCACTGCGTGTTTCAACTGGCGCGCGAGCTGGGTTATGAAGTCAAACAGCACGTGCTGCCGCGCGAGAGCCTCTACACGGCCGACGAAGCCTTCATGACCGGCACCGCCGCCGAAATCACCCCCATCGCCAAGGTCGACAACGTGCCCGTGGGGGAGGGCGGCCGCGGCCCCGTGACCCGGGCGATTCAGGCGGCTTACTTCGACATCTTAACGGGCAAGCGCGCGGATACCTACCACTGGTTGGAAAAAGTCCGTTAGCGGCCGCCTCCCAAGGCAGCCGACACCCTGGCAAACCGCGGCGGCGCACCCGCCCCGCGAAGGAGAGGTCCCGATGGTCAAAACCTTCATGCTTGACACCAATGTGCTGCTGCACAACCCGCAGGCGCTCACGTCGTTCGGCGATAACCGCGTGGTGATACCCATCGGCGCGCTCGAGGAGATGGACCAGTTTAAGAAGCTCAACGACGAGAAGGGCAAACACGCGCGCCAGGTTTCGCGCTTCATCGACGGGTTGCGCGCCCAGGGCTCGATCGCCCAGGGCGTGAAAATGGAAAACGGGGGCATTTTGCAGGTGTTGGTGGAATTCCCCGAGAACCGTCTGCCGGGACTTGACCCGGCCAAGATCGACAACCAGATCATTGCCCTGGCTCTGGCGCTTAAAGAGCGCACGGGGGAGGACGTCCGCATTGTCACGAAAGACGTCAACATGCGCGTCAAGGCCGACGCGCTGGGCATAACGGCCGAGGATTTTGAGAAGAACAAGGTGAAGATCGAGGAGCTCTACTCCGGCGTGACCAAGCTCCCGCTGCCGGCCGAGGACATCAACAAATTCGCGGCCGAAAAGCGTTTGACTTTAAGCCAAGCGGATCTGTTTCCCAACCAGTTCGTGATACTAAAAGACGAAGCCGGCTCTTCGCAGAGTCTGGTGGGCAAAATGAAATGGCCCGAACGCGTGCTGGTGCCCTTGACCAACAGCGACCAGGAAGTCTGGGGCATCAAGGCCAAGAACCTGCAGCAGCGCCTGGCCATGGAACTGCTCTTGGACGACACCATTCCGCTGGTCACGCTGGTGGGACCCGCGGGCACGGGCAAGACCCTGCTGGCCGTGGCCGCGGCCCTGCGCAAGACGCTGGACGAGAAGGCCTACCGTAAGATTTTGGTGAGTCGCCCGGTGATTCCCTTGGGGCGCGACATCGGGTTTCTGCCCGGCTCCAAGGAAGAGAAACTCCAACCCTGGATGCAGCCGATCTTCGACAATTTGGAATTTCTCATGGACCAAAACGGCGACTCGGGCGAAAGCGGCGAAGGCACGCTGCGCTACATGCTGGAAACCGGCAAGATCGTGCTCGAAGCCGTGACCTATATCCGCGGGCGCACGCTGCCCAAACAGTTCATCATCATCGACGAGGCGCAGAACTTGACGCCCCACGAGGTGAAAACCATCGTCTCGCGCGCCGGGGACGAAACCAAGGTGGTGCTCACGGGCGACCCCTACCAGATCGACAACCCCTACTTGGATTCAAACTCCAACGGACTGACGTATTTGGTCGAGCTGTTTAAAAGCCAGCATTTGGCCGGGCACGTGACCCTTTACAAGAGCGAGCGTTCGGCCCTGGCGGCTTTGGCTGCGAAAATATTATAACGTCCGGCTGCGACTGTTCGCGGGAAAGCAGCTTCTACGCTGCGGCGGGCGCATAACCCGGCAATGAGAAAGGGCCTGGCCATGGTCCGGCACAGATGCAAGGTCGGACAACTGATGGTTTGTCTGGTCCTGGGTGTACTGGGAGGCGCGGCGTTGGCTGACGGCGCGGAAGCACAGGACGCCTGGGCGCGCGCGCAAGCGGCCTGCGCGGCCGAGGCGGACACGCCCGCGGCCCAGGGACGCTACCGCGACTTGGAATTGTTCCTGTTGGCCGAGGCCCGCGAAGCCCGGGGCGCGGACAGTGTGCCCGCGCAAGTGCGCGCGTATTTAAAAACGTATTTTCCCGCCAGTAAGTTGCTTAAGCACTTGCCGCCGGTTCCGGCCGATACGCCGGTTTTGGAAACCTGGGAACCTGATCCCGAGTGGTCGCGTTTGGCGCGCGAGGGTGTGCGCCTGGCGCAAACGGGGGCGGCGCCCGCGGCATGGCGGGACTGGTTTGACTTGGCTAAAATTTGGGCTCAAACGCCGCAGTCATCGGTCGAGACCGGGGAATTGCGGGAGTTCTTGGGCGCGCGCCCGGCATCCCCTTTGGCGGGTTGGGCCGAGTATCAACTGCTCTGGGAACAACGGGTTTTGTTTCCCGGGCCCGCGTCCGCGGAAGGTTTGCGGGAATTTTGGGCGCAACATCCGGGACACCCCCTGGCGACCGAGGCCTCTGAAGCCCTGGACGTGCCTTGGTTTTCTCCGGAACACTTGGCGCATTTGTCGGCCGTGCTGCCCGGTTGGGGCGAGGAAGTCCTGGAGCCCGGGCTGCATGCGGCTTCCCAGGCGTTGTTGTCCGAAACCGTTTACCTGTTGGGGGCCGCGGCTTTTTGGAGCGCCGCCCAGACTCAGGCGCGCAGCGGCAATTTGACCGGGGCGCTGATATTTCTAAATTTGCTCCTGCTCAACCATCACGGCAGCGCGGAGACGGCCTATACCACGGCTGTGCGGCGCAATGCGGCCGAACGCCGTAAGTTCATCAACGCGCATTTGGACCGCGAGCTGGCCGGTGTCGGGCATTTTTCAGCGCCGGCACCGTTGGCGGCGACCGACGAGCACTTGGCGCAGGACTGGGTGTTGGGTGCGGGCTACCGTTTCGGCGGCGCGGCCCAGGCATGGCGCGGCCAGGGGCTGGTGCGCGACGAGCAACTGGAAAACCTGAGCCTGACCTTGGACTGGGTACAGACGTTTTGGGACACGCCGCCGGCAGTCTGGCGGGTCGGGGCCGGCTGGATGCCGCATGCGCAGGTTTTCAGCACCCGGGCCCAAGGGCTCACCGAGGCGCCGTTCGTCTCGGAGGTGAACGTTTTCGAAGCCGGCGCCGCTTTGGAAGCCGTGGGTTTGCTCCGCTGGGATCTCGGTGGGTCCTGGTTGCAGTTGCGGCTGGGCGCAGGTCCGGGATATCGGCGGCGCACGGCGTCCGGTTCCGGGTTTGCCGTCGAAGATGCGGGCCAGGCCTGGTTCGCAAATGCGGTGGTGACCTTGGGCGGCGAGAGCGGCGTTTATTGGCAAGCCGGATTTCAAGCCGAAGATTCTTTTGAGCATACCCGCGTGCAGCTGCCGGACCGCGTGCTCACGTTGCCGTCGCGCGGGGAAGAAGTACAATTCAGCTTGGGAGTACGTTTTTAATGAAATCTCCATTGGTACTGCTTTTTGACGTGGACGGGACGCTTATCCGCACCGACGGCGCCGGGGTGCGCGCCTTCAACCGCGGGTTTTTCGAAGTCATGGGCTGGGAGAACGCCTTGGGCACGTTTTCGGCTGCGGGCATGACGGACATGGCCATCGCCCACCGCGTGGCGCGCTGGTTTCGGGGGAGTGAGTTGGAACCCGAAGAGATGCGCCGCGTCTTCGACCGCTACCTGGAACTGCTGCCCGCGGAGCTCGCCGCCCCGGGCGGGAAGTTCCGCGTACTGGAGGGCATTCAGCCGTTTTTAGAAAAATATAGTCTTCGCGGCGATATTTTGATAGGCTTAGGCACGGGCAACCTCGAAGCCGGCGCCCGGCTCAAACTCGAACACGGCGGGATCGCCGATTTTTTCAAATTCGGCGGCTACGGGTCCGACGCCTTGAACCGGGACGAATTGCTCGCCGTGGGCATGGCGCGCGCGGCCGCGCATGCCGGCACGTCCATTTTGCCGGAGCGCGTGGTGGTCATCGGCGATACGCCCTTGGACATTGCGGCCGGGCGCGCGGTCGGGGCCAAAACTTTGGCCGTGGCCACGGGACCTTTCAAACTGGGGGAACTGCAGGCGCATGCCCCGGATGCGGCCGTGGCCGATTTTCAGGGCGCGCAAATTTTAGAATCCTGCCTGGAGGCATGGCTATGAGCGGCAAGCGCATGCAAGCCGGCGAACTTTTCGGATTGGCTGCCAACACGCTGATGGTGGTGGGCGGCATCCTGTTGTTTTTGTCCATGGCGGGCAAGGTCGTGGCGAATATGTTTTGGACGCCGTCCATATTTTTCTCGGTACTGAAACTGCCCGGGACCGGCTTGGTGGGGACTGTGTTGGCCTCCCAGGCCCTGTTTTCACCCCTGGTGGTTCTGGCCATCATGTCGCTTTGGCCTTTGGCCCTGCAGGCGTGGTGTTGGTTTTTGGTCTGGCCGGTCACGCGCGGCTGGGCCGGGCGCAGCCGGCTGCTGTATTTTCTGATTTCCCTGATTCCCATTTTTGGGCCGGCGGGGGCCTACAGTCTGATGCAAACCCAAGAAGAACTCGAAGTAGACTAAAACCCGACCGCGGTCCCGAAAGGAACTTACCATGTCTCAAGAAAGAAATTCGTTCCAAAAAATATTCATTTCCGGCTTGCTGATCCTCATCCCCATCGTGGCCACGCTTTTTGTCCTCGGGTTTTTGTTTAATTTTCTCGACTCCTGGCTTTCACCCTACGGCGCCGAGATCCTGCGCGCGTTGGGCGTGAACCTGCCGGCAGACTGGAAGAAGGTGCCGGGTTTCGGCATCCTGGCGACCTTTCTGCTGATCGTGGGCACGGGCTTGTTCGCTTCTCATTATCTGGGGCGCCGCCTGCTCAAGCTGGTGGATAGTTTCATGGGCTCGCTGCCCGTGGTCAATCATGTTTACAGCGGCATGCGGCAGTTGGTGGACGCCTTCTCAGCCAGCGAAGGCACGGCCTTTAAAACCGTGGTCATGCTGGAGTTTCCCCGCAAAGGGATCTGGACTTTGGGGTTTATTTCCGCTCCTGCGGCCGCTTGGGCGCAACGCGTGTTGAAAAAAAAGGACATGGTCAATGTTTTTATCCCGGCCGCACCCTTGCCCAGTCAGGGCTTATTGGTACTGGTGCCCAAGAGCCAAGTGAAAGTGCTGCCCCTTTCCGTGGAAGAAACTTTTAAGATCATCGCCACCATGGGCTTGGTCTCGGGCAAGGAGAAACCCACCGTGCCCGCCGCCGTTCTCCCGGAGCCAGCCCCGCCCGCGAGCCGAACTGAAAAAAAATCCCACCCGTGAGCAGAACTTTTTGAAAAAGTCCGGTGTCTTTTGAGGGAAATTCCCCTTGAATCTATGTTAAATAGGTAAAATTGTAGGGGTGTATCGCGATACGCCCCTACAAAGACAGGTGAACCGCAGATGATGTTTGTAAGTGATTGAAAAAGGGTCTGTTGATGGGGCGTATGCGATACGCCCCTACAAAACAGGTGAAGCGCAAATGATGTTTGTAAGTGATTGAAAAAGGGTCCGTTGATGGGGCGTATGCGATACGCCCCTACAAAACAGGTGAAGCGCAAATGATGTTTGCAAGCATTTAAAAAAGGCCCGTCGTAGGGGCGTATTGCGATACGCCCCTACAAAACAGGTGACTCGCAAATGATGTTTGTAAGCCTTTAAACAGGACCGACGGAGGGG
>JAAXVQ010000394.1 GCA_013335425.1 Candidatus Firestoneibacteriota bacterium
TGCACCCCGTGGAAAAGCAAGCGGCGCGCCGGGCCATGGGCTTCTCCCCGGATTGGAAAATTTTCGGGTTTATGGGCTTTGTGCACTTTGACTTGGAGTTGGTGCTCAAAAGTTTTGCCCGCATTTACCGGGCTCATCCCGAGGCGCGGTTGTTGTTGGCGGGGAAACCATCTCCCTTGGTCGGGCAATGGGCCCGCCGGGAAAAAATGGAAACCGCGATTTTGGACCAGGGCATCGTGCCTTATGCCCAATTGCCCGGGGTTTTCGGATGCGCCGACGTGTTTTTGCTGCCGTTTGCGCGCAAGCAGGCCAACATCGGGCGCTGGCCCAACAAGGTGGGAGACTACATGGCCATGGGGCGTCCCATCGTAACCTCGCCGGTGGGAGAGATGGAACCGCTCTTTCGCAGCGAACCCATGGGGCGTTTGGCGGCGGATAACCCCGAGGCGTTTGCCGAGGCGGCCTGGTCGCTGGCCGCGGACGCCCAGGCCTGTAAACGCATGGGGCAAGCCGCCCGCGCGGCGGCGGAAGCACGCTACTCTTGGGAGTTTTTCGCGGACAAGCTGCATTTTTTTTATCAACGAGTGCTGGAGCGGAAACAATCATGACCCGCAGCACGGGCAAAGCCAGTTACAGTTTGGCGCTCATAGCCTACGACGCGGCCGTGCTGGCCGCGGTTTTCGTGCTGGCCTATGTCATCCGCCGCCCCATGCCCATGTTCACGCAGGTGCAACCCTTCGGGGACTATCTGCCGCTCTTCGGGCTTTTTTTGGGCTTTGCCCTGACCGCGTTTTATCAGCAAGGCCTCTACCGCGATGTGCGTGATCTTTCCATGTTTGAAGAGTATGCCAAGGCCTTGAAAGCCCTGGCGTACGCCTTTTTGGCGCTTTTGGCGCTCACGTTTTTCCTAAAGCTCTATGAACGCTCCCGCGTGCTCATGGTTTTGTTTTGGGGGCTCGCCTCGGTCGGGACGGTCCTGTCCCGATATGGTTTTTATTCGCTGCTCAAACGCCTGCGGACCCGGGGTTGGAACAACCTGTGCGTTTCCCTGGTCGGGTCCGAAAAAAAGAACAAAGCCATTCGACGGGTACTGGAACAGGTTCCCCAACTGGGGTACAAGATCGAAGGGGAAGTGATTCTGCCGCGGGAAAAGGCAAAACGGACGGAACTCTGGCGGGAGAAGATGGCGCAGGAGATTTTTTTGCCGTATCAGCAGGGGCGCGTGCAAGGCGTGATTATTTCCGAGACCGTTAAAAATTATCATTACCTGCTGGAGCTGTCGGCCCTGCTCGATGAACGCGGCATTCCGCACCGGCATGTCAGCGAGGCGTTTGACCTGGCGGGTTTAAAAGCCCCGGTGGGCGAAGATTTGGCCGACGCTTTGGCGCACTTGGACGAAGGGCAGATCAGCGGCGGGTACCGGGCCGGCAAGCGCCTGCTGGACGAAGTGGGCTCGTTTATGATCCTGGTGCTGACCCTGCCGGTGTGGCTCGTGGCGGTGGTGGCCATCAAGTTGGATTCCCCCGGGCCGGTGTTTTTCTTGCAGGACCGCATCGGTTATTTGGGGCGTAAGTTTAAGATCTATAAGTTCCGCTCCATGTACGCCCAAGCGCCGGCTTATGCGGTTACGCCGCGCGGGCAGGGCGACCCCCGGGTGACCCGGGTCGGCGCGCTGTTGCGCAAGACCAGCCTGGACGAACTCCCGCAAATCCTCAACGTCATCCGGGGAGACATGAGCCTGGTCGGGCCGCGCCCGGAGATGCCGTTTATCGTGGACAAGTACAAGGCCATCTACCGCTGCCGGTTTTTGGTCAAACCCGGACTGACGGGGTTATGGCAGGTGGCGGGGCGCGATAAACCCATGGAAGAAAACATCAAATATGATTTGTATTACATTAAAAAACAGTCTCTGCTGCTGGATATCATTATTTTGTTTCGCACCATTCCGGCAGTAATTTTTGGAAAAGGTGCTTGGTAACATGCTGACGGCTTTGGCTCTGGGCCTGGCGGTCTCGGCGGGATTTTTGGCTTGGCGCAAACCGGCCTTGAGCGTCGCCCTGGTTATTTTCATGAACCCGTTTGATTGGCCGGTGGCCGTGGGTCCCCTGACGGTTTACTCCAATGAACTTTTGCTCACCGGACTTTTCCTGGGCTGGCTGACGCAACTGGCCTGGAACCGCGGGTGGAAGAAGGTGGCTTGGCCGGATCTGGTCTGGGCCCTGCCCTATACGGCGGCTTTGCTTTTTTCTTCGGCAAATGCCGCCTACGCGCCGGACGTTTTCAAACAAACCCTGCGTTTCGCGGAAATGGCGCTTCTGGCGGCGTGGGTGGCCCAAGCCTGCAAGGTTGAACGGGACACTCTGGACAATTTGCGCCTGCTTATCGGCATGGGGTTGATCAGCGCCTTGGTGGGGCTGGTGCAAACCGCCCAAGGTCCGCAAGCGGCGCTCCATGCCGGGCAGGGGTTGCTGACCCTCTATCAAGGAGCGGTCCTGCGCGCTTACGGCACCTTCGGGCATCCCAACCAACTGGCCGGGTATTTGATCCTCATCCTGCCGGTGACGGCCGTGGAGGTTTTAAACCGTTCCCCTTGGCGCGCGCGTTTGTTTCCGGGACTCAGCCTCTTGGTTATGGCCGCGGCGCTGTTGCTGACCTTCAGCCGCGGCGCT
>JAAXVQ010000054.1 GCA_013335425.1 Candidatus Firestoneibacteriota bacterium
CTGGACCGCAGCCAACCTGGTCGGATTTTCCGCCAACCTGGTCATTGCTCAAGGAGATGCTTTGGGTTATCCGGTAATTTTAGACATGACCAGCAGCGGGCGCTCGGAAGATTCGTTTCACCTGAATCTGAATATCATGGTCCATTTTTATGTATTTTAACGCAAGCCGGAACTTCCACCATCGTTCGTCGAAAGGGGATTGCTTATGCGGATGCGCTTGAGAGTGGCAGGGCTGGGACTTTTGATTTTTGGGTGTGCGGCCATGGCGTTCGGGGATGAGGTTCGGCTCCAAGACGGTTCGGTACTGAAAGGAAAAGTGGTGAAAATTGAAAACCAAACCCTGGAGGTGGAAACCAGCGCCGGGGTTTTAAAGATCGCCATGGAGCAAGTGGTGAACTTTAAATACAGCAACCTAAGTGCCCCGGTGGAGACCAATGATTTTGCCGTGTACCACGGCGACAGCTACTATGACCATCACAAGTTCGGCGTGGGCGTGGCTTTGGGATACTCCAGCGGCATGGGGTTAAGTGCCATCTATACCCTGGCACCGGTTTCCTTGGTCGTGGCCGCAGCACCCAATGACAACGGCTACAGCCTCGGCGGCCAGGTCCAAATGAACCTGGCACAGTTGCGGTATCAGCGTTTTTATATCTACGGCGGCGCTTCTACGTACCGCTATGGTGATGAAAAGTTTCAGGCCGTCGGCATGGGCATCGGCTACGGCGTGGTGGCCGCCAAATTCATCGGATTTTCAGTCAACGGCGGATTTTTAAAAGGCAACTACTATGACCATGCTTCCACCAGTTGGCAGCCCGACATCAACGGCATGATTCATTTTTATGTCTACTAGTACGGCGGCGTGAGGATACTGCCAAGGTGCCCGCGCCATCATTTTTCGCGTATGCAGGGGAGGTCATAGATGGAGAATAACGCCCGCGATAAAAAGACCGACGAGACCCAAGGACTGCTTTCAACCTTATGGATATTTGTAACCATCAATTATCTGTATTGTGATCTCATTACTTTAATGGACGCGGAGAAGCTGAAGCAATTTCTAACCGGCATCGTAGGGGGCATGCAATTTACCCAGGGCTTTTTGCTGGGTGCCGCTGTTTTGATGGAGATCCCGATTGGGATGATTTTCCTCTCCCGGGTACTCAAGTACCAGGCCAACCGCTGGGCCAACCTTAGTGCCGGTACTGTCATGACCATGGTGCAAACCGCGTCTTTGTTTACCGGCACCCCATCTCCT
Organism: Candidatus Firestoneibacteriota bacterium; assembly: GCA_013335425.1. GTDB lineage: Bacteria > Oederibacteriota > JAAXVQ01 > JAAXVQ01 > JAAXVQ01 > JAAXVQ01. The sequence continues at coordinate 1,253 of JAAXVQ010000054.1, forward strand.
TTTTACCTGTTTTTTTCAATTATAGAAATAGCCTGCACGCTGTTCATTGTTTGGCGCGCGTGGAAGTGGTCTGAACAGGCGTAGCGGGAGATAAAATGAATTTGGCGGGATATTTTTAGAAAAGCGGACCTGGCTCTGATGGTTTAATTCATCTCCCGACAAAAGAGGCAACCATGAAAAAATCGGGCGCGAGCCAAAACGAACCGGCCTCGGAGCTTATCTCGAAAAAAATCGCCGAACTCGGTGACTGGCGCGGGGCAACCCTCGGCAAAGTGCGCCAACTCATTAAAGCTGCTGACCCCGACGTCGTCGAAGAATGGAAGTGGAGAGGCGTTCCGGTTTGGTCGCACGCGGGGCTCATCTGCACCGGCGAGACCTACAAGACCGCCGTGAAGCTGACGTTCCCCAAAGGCGCTTCGCTTAAAGACCCTGCCAAACTCTTTAACGCCAGCCTGGAAGGCAACACCTGGCGCGCGATCGACCTGCACGAAGGTGATGAAATAGATGAGAAAGCCTTCAAGGCGCTCATACGTGCCGCGATAGAATTGAACAAGTCAAAGACATAGGAACTTAAGGTTTGGGTGAACGGCATAGTATATGAGTTAGCATTCATTTCCGAGTATTGTCTCAGACGTCGGTTGCACAAAAAATATTGCAAAATCCATGAAAGGCGTTATGATAAAGCCACGATATTTAAGAATTAAGGGTGGTGACTTGCGAGGAAGTAAAAGCAACACAACGACTTGAAAGATTCAGAGGGAGAAGACGTGCTCTATATGAATCTGAAAAGAGCAGAAATTAAGATGGAAACAACCTAAGGCGCGCTGACGCAGTGCGCCTTTTTAATTTTAAATTTTGGCCGTCAGTACCGCGCTAAGTTGATACCTGAATTTTGCACATAACATTCCCCTCCCCAGGACTTGGCGGGAGGGGCCAGGGGAGGGGGCTCGAAATGCCTGACAGAGATGCGCCACACCCTCCCCTTCATCCCCTCCCATCGAGGGAGGGGAATTTTTTGTGTTTTTTACAGTTATCCTTAATGGTTATGTGCGCAAGAAGTTTCTTGCACCGGTTTGATGTAAAGCCGGGCCCCTGCTCATCCAATATGGGTAATGACGTGCAAAATTCAGGTATTAACTTGTTGTAAAAAAACGTACCTCAAACTCGTTTAATTGCGTTTAGGCTGAAAAATAGCACTGCCGTATTTTGCCGATTTGAAGTAATATGTCCTGGTATTGACTCGGCTTCATTCTTATTTCAGGAGCGAAAACCGTGACCAAGAAATCCGAACACAACCTCCCCAAACCAAACAAGCATATTATTGTCGTGGGTGCCGGCCCCGGCGGCTTGACCGCGGCCATGATTTTGGCCCGACGCGGCTTTGGCGTGACCGTGGTGGAAAAAGAAAAGCAGGTGGGGGGGCGCAACGCGGCTCTTCACCTGAAAAAATTCAAATTCGACACCGGACCTACGTTTTTAATGCTCAAGGACATATTGGATGAGGTTTTCGAAGAAGCCGGGCGGCATAGCGACAGTTACCTGGACTTTGTGAAGCTGGAGCCCATGTACCATTTGCAGTTTAACGATTTGACCATCAGCCCCACTTCGCGTCACGAGGACATGCGGGCGCAAATCCAAAAGCACTTTCCCGGCCAGGAAGCGGGTTTGGACCGGTATCTCCAAAAAGAGAAAAAGCGCTTCGAGCACATGTATCCGTGCCAGCAAAGGGATTACGCCACTTTCGGACGCTTTTTTTCACGCGAATTTCGGAGGGCTTTGCCGTACCTGGCGTTGGGGCGGACTCTGATCGGGGTGCTGGGTGATTACTTCAAGCCGGAAAAGCTCCGACTGGCCTTTACTTTCCAAGCCAAATACCTGGGCATGTCTCCCTGGGAGTGTCCGGGGGCCTTCTCCATCATTTCCTACATCGAGCATGCTTTTGGCATTTATCATGTCCAGGGCGGTTTAAGTGAAATTTCCGAGGCCATGGCGGAAGTGGTCAAGGAACACGGCGGAAAAATCCTTTTGGGTGCCAAGGTCCGGCAACTGATTTTAGAAGGACGTGCCGTCCGGGGCGTGGAACTGGAAAACGGCAAGAAACTTTTGGGTGACGAAGTGATCATCAACGCCGATTTCGCCCAGGCCATGACGCATCTGGTGCCGCCGGGGGTCTTGCGCAAGTACACCCCGCAGGGCTTGCAGAAACGTGATTACTCCTGTTCCACGTTCATGCTTTACCTGGGTTTGGACAAGCTCTATAAAATGCCGCACCACACGATCGTGTTTGCCCAGGACTATCGGACCAACGTGGACGATATCTTCAAACGAAAAAAGCTCTCAAACGACGTATCGGTATATATCCGCAATGCCAGCGTAACCGATCCGTCGCTGGCGCCCAAAGGTCAATCTGCGCTCTATGTGCTGGTCCCCGTGGCCAATTTGTCTTCAGGCATCGATTGGGCCAAGGAAAAAGACGCTTTCCGGGCCATGGTACTTAAAACCATCACGACCAAAACGCCCATGAAAGATCTGGAAAAACATATCGTGGTTGAAAAAGTCATCACTCCCGCAGACTGGGAAGCGGACTATAATGTTTTCTACGGCGCCACGTTCAACTTGGCGCACTCGTTGAAACAAATGTTGTATTTCCGTCCGCGCAACCGTTTCGAGGAGCTGGAACATTGCTACTTAACCGGCGGAGGCACACACCCCGGCAGCGGCCTGCCCACCATTTACGAATCCGGACGCATCACCGCCAACTTGATTTCCCGGCAACACGGAGTGTCCTTTGTATCGAAAAACCTGGTGACATAGTCTCTTAACCACTGAGGCATTATAAAAGCCCATCATTTTTCAACTTTAAATTCTTTTTAATTTCTGTTGTGAAAAGGTCTTTTTATTATTCCCCTCCCCAGGACTTGCATGAATGTTCAGGGAAACCACAGGTTTCCCTGACGCAAACGCCGATGCGTTTTGCTTTCCTTCCTAACTTAGTCGGGGTGCTTCGCCCCCGAACCCCCGCCTCTGTTCTATGATGAGGCGTGGGAGGGGACGAAGGGGAGAGGAATTTCAAAAAATATACGCTCCCTTTCCGCCAAAAAACATTTAACACCGACGGTGCTTGGTCGGCAAAGTTTTTATCCGTAATTTGAGAATCCGTCAGATTTACAACAAATAGGCCATCCGGATTTTCAGGATCTTATTTTCCGTGCCGTGGTGGAAGCGGGCGTCCTCGAAAGCGGGCGGCCCGAATTTACCCTTGGCGTTGTTGGAAACGCCCACGCCCTCGGCCGGCAGCCCGAAAAAGTTCGTATCCACCCGGTCGTTCTGATTTTCATCATGAATGACGCTCACTACATAATCCCCGCCGGGCACCCCCGGTAACTCACAGGTGGCTTTGTCGGTTGAAATTTTCGCCGTCGCGCGGCGGAAAGCTTTTTCCGGATGAGACGGAAAACCATCACGGCTTTGAAACAAAGCCACTTTCACTTCGCCGTGATCATTGCGCAATCCGCTTATCTCAATGGTAAGCGATGCTACCGCGGCCGGGCTGTTGCCCTCCGATAACCCCGCGGTTTCGGCTTGCGCCGCCAGCGTGATCCCCAAGATTAAAGCCATGCACATCGTCCATGCCCGCATCTGAAAATTTCCTTTCTTATGAATTTGTCCTTTTCACCTCTGGGGTTCATTGTATCCGAATTGCCCGCCGAGCCCAACAAAAAATCCGCCTTTGCCCGAAAAGGTTCCCCTTGCGCTCATTTTCAGAACGCGACTTCCGATACTAGAATAAATGATCCGCATCAGCTTCTCAGCGTTGGAAAGGACCGGACTATGCCGGGCAAAACCCTGATAGGGATTCAAAATTGGCTGAAAGATTTCGAACAGGCATTTTTTCAAACTGCGGAATCTTCCCTCGCTCTACCGGGCGGAAAAAGATTGCCGCACGCGTCCATCGTACCCGCTCCCCCGGAAGCCGGTGCCTACTTGCCTTTGCATTGCGATGACGAGGAAATCATCGTGGGACTGGTGGCCGACGCGGAGACTTCCCAGGCTCTGGCCAAACACTTCATCCAGGCGGAGGAGTCCGAAACTCTCTCCCCGGAAGACATGGCCGACTCGGTTAAGGAAATCATTAACGTTGCCGCCGGTTTGCTGAAAACCGAAACCGCCAAACAAAACCGCCCCCTAAAGCTGGGACTCCCTTTTTTCCTGGAAGGAAAACTCAAACCGATCGGTTCCCAGGAAATCGCGGGTTCCGACATTGTGATCGGCGGTTACCATGTACGCCTGCAGGTTTTGCGGAATCATCCCCGGGTTCTGGACCTGATTAAAGCGCCCGAGGGCAAGGAAGCCGCGGCACGTTCACCGCAGGAATGGCTGAGTGAAGCCCTTACGGCCGCTTTCAGGTTTACCGTCTCCACGCTCAAGGTGGAAAAATACCAAGTTAAAAAGATCATGCGGACTTTTACGGGTGAAGCCATTGCCGGAGCCTACATTCCCATGATCGGAGAAGACGACTCGGTGCTTTTAGGATTGTTGACCGACGAAACCGGCCTGCGCGAAATCGCCCGCGGATTTTTACAACTGCCCGAGAGCGAAACGCTCGATTCAGAACTGATGATGGATGCCATCAAGGAAGTGTTGAACGTATTAAGCGGCATGATCAAGACGCAACTGTTCAAACCGAATACGCCTTATTTGACCAACCTGCCGTTTTTTGTGGACGGGTACATCGAGGTCACCGATAAGCAGGATGCTTCGGCAGCCCTGATTGAAATCGGAAAAGTGCAGACCTATATCGTGATTATTAAGCAAAAAAGCGAAGTTGCCGGTTAATCGGCGGCGGGCGCGTTTAAGGTTCGGAAATATCCAGGGAATAATAAGCGTCTTCGACCGGGGCGGACGTCGCAGCAGCGCACAAGGTCAAGCCGGGTTTAACGCTCGGGAGCGACTCCTCCCCTTCGTTCTCCGACAAGGGTGCCAGGGCCAAAAACACGGCACCCGGACGGTTGGCCTCTTGAAAAAACTGTCGCAGCATGGCTTTTTCCCAGGGTTTTGCGCGCAGGGCCGCCCGGATACGGCGGGGGTACGCCCAGGAAGGCTGAAAACCGTTGTAAGCCTTCAAAACCAAGTCCAAATTGTCATGTCCCTGCAACCGGTAACGGGCTTCCAGTACTTTCCAATTGGCCCGGTGCTTCAAGGCATGAATATACGCCACTTTACTTTCCAAAACCGCGACGCCGGCCCGTAAATTATATTCCGGATCGTTTTTAATCAACTCCCAATCCCAAGTCCGGCGGTCCAAGCTCTCCATGCGTTCGTTGATTTGCATGACCCCGTAATCCAAGCTGATGCGTTTTTGGACTGAATTCCCCAGCGGTCGCTGCCGGTTGACCGTTACAAACAACCGTCCATTTTGGTCGACATGACTCCAGCCGCTCTCACACCAGGCAATGGCCTTGATTAAATCCTTGGGAAAAGAGGTCTCCAAGGCGTCAAACTTGCGGTTTAGGGCCGCATAGTCCTTGGCGATCCAGGGGCCTAAATTCTCGGCAGACTGAACCGAAACAGCATTATCGGTCTTGGTCCACAATCCCGCCAAAGGCGCATCAAACGAGGCGGTGTCCAAAAACACCACGGCCAAGGCGCTAAAAACAAACAAGAGCCGCCACAACCCCGTTTTTAGAGGCCGATCCAACTTGGCAGGCACCCTATTGTTGCTGAAATTTACCATTTCCGCCTTCACTTTGATTATGACCTACATGGGCCCGGCTGATGCACCGTCCCTGTTTAACCCATTTGAAGCTGCCAAATTTTCCCCTGCTGATTTTTTGACCCCGAATCTCTTTTAGGGGCATAAAAAAACCTTCCACGAATTCCCCGGCAGGGGTCCAGGAAGGGTGTCGAATCCAACGCCAGTCAATATCCTCAAATTTGGACCGGAAGTCAAGCGTTTCTTGCCCTCCCGAGGAGAGGCAAGAGGTCTCTAGGCGGCTTATTTTCACCAAGATCAATATAAGTCTTTAAAAATAAGGTTTTTTGAAGTTTTGGCTGATTTCTGCTTGCTGCATTGCCCTGGAATTAAGTTGCGTTTCTAGTTGAATTAAGCGAATTGACGACTGATGATGGCTTGGTAGAGGCTGCGGGTCAATGGCGTTTCCAGACCGCAGCGTTTCCCAAGTCTGAGAATGGTTCCACCGAACAAATCGCCTTCATTGGGGTGGCCGGGTATTTCCAAGTCTCGTTGAAACGAAGTTTTAAAGCCCGGCGGCAGGCTGCGGGCAAATTTAAGCGTGGTTTCCATAAAGTTGGGTTCAAACCGGACGCTGTGCTTGCCCGCCAAGGCTGAAATCTCCCGCATAACGCCGCGGACCAGGGCCAGCAGTTCGGGGTCCTGGGCCACCTCGCCCACGGTTTCCCCGGAAAAGGCCGTCACCAAGGCAAAAGGAGCTATGAAAAAGAATTTCCCCCATATGGCGGCCTCAGGTTCCGGCAACCACTGGCGGGTGATGCCGGCGACGCCCAAAAGAGCAAGAATTCTTTCCGGCGAAAATTCCGGGTTCGCGGGATCGGGGCCGAAAAACATTTTGGCCGTTTCACCTTCCTGAGTCACAACCCCCGGACGCTCGACGTGGGCGCTGATATAGATGCCTGCCCTCAGGACCGTACCTTGTGAAACCACCGAGCGGATGCGTTCGCCGATGTCTACGCCGTTCAACAGAGGCAACACCACGGTCTGGGCCCCGATCTTCGGTTGCAGGGCCTTCAGCAGCGGCGGCAAGTCATAGCTCTTCACACAGATCACTGCCAAATCCAACAAGGGAAGCTCGCCGGGATCAGCGGTGGCCAGGGTGGGACGACACACCAACCCCTGCGTCTGCGCCGTATTCAAAATCAGACCATGTTCCTGAATTTCCGCCAAGTGCCGGCCGCGGGCCAGAAAAAACACCCGGGTACCGGCTGCCGATGCCTGCCCCAAGGTTTGCGCCAGCATCCCGCCCAAGTATCCGCCCACGCCGCCGGTGCCTAAAATCGCTATGTTAAATGGTGAAGGTGAGGCGGCGTACATGGGTTTGACTCCCTGGAGGCTGCTTTTGAAAAAAGTCCGAGCTTTTACAACTTGCCCAAACTTCGTACCGCCGTCTTTAACTCCGGATATTTTTTCGGCCGATCCAGTCTTCGACAAATCGGTTCATTTCCGCGAGCAGCGCATCATCCAAGGCCCCCGTGAACGTTTCCGACAGTTCCAGACAAAGTTCGTCGTGAAAAGCGATGTACGCCGGGGGCAGCGCCAGGTTCAAATCGCCATTTTCCGGATCAAACGTTACATAGGCCATGCGATACGCTCCAAAAAGTTAGTCGGCGCCGCCGGTGCCGTCCGGCCGGCTTCCCTTTTAGAACAACAGTCCGTACTGTTTTTCCAAAAACTGCAATTTCCCGGGATCGGAAGAAAAGAACCGGATCTCCCCGCCCCTGCCGGCTCCCGCCAATAAATTATTTTCCTCTAAAACCCTGGTCAACTGCCGGACCACGCCCTCGTTGCCGTCCCAACAAAGCACTTCCGGGCCGAAATGCCGCATGATCGCCTCTCGGACAAACACATAATGCGTGCACCCCAGCACTACGGCGCGAACGGCCGAAGGTTCCAAATCGGCGAACAAACTCCGCAAATAAGCGTCTATCGCCGGAGTCCCCGCCTGACCGGAATCGATCAGTTCCACCAATCCCGGACAACTTTTCAGCACGATCCCGCCTCGTGCCCGAAAGCTTTCATAGAGCCGGTTGAACTTCTCTTCACGCAAAGTCAGTTCCGTGGCTAAAACTAAAATCACGCCCTCGGGTACGGCCAGCACCGCAGGCTTGAGCGCGGGCTCCAAGCCCAAAACCGGTATGGGCAACCGGGCGCGCAAGACTTCGGCCGCCGCGCTGGTGGCGGTGTTGCTGGCCAAAACCAAGGCCTTGATGCCCTGCGCCAATAACTTTTCCACGGCATCGTCCAGCAACCCGAGCAGCTCGGTTTTGGAACGCCCCCCGAACGGCGAGTGCTTAAAATCCGCCAAATAATTAAAATCCTCAAACGGCAAGAGACGGACTGCGGTTTTTAAAACCGTCAGTCCGCCCAAGCCGGAGTCCAACATACCGATGGGCGCGCGGGCTGGTTCCCGATTGCTCACGCCACCCACGTCCGAAGGCTTTCCAACCGTCAATGGTTGCCTTGCCCTTGATGAAAACGCCCCTGATCTCTGGAGTTGTTACCGTTGTTGTTTCGGGCATCAGAGTTTCCTGAAACCGGAGGTTGATGTATGTTCCCCTGGGGCGCGGGCGCCACCGTCGCCACCGGCACGGCCGTGGGAGCAGGCTGCGGCTGAGTTTGAGAACCGCCGCCCTGC
>JAAXVQ010000395.1 GCA_013335425.1 Candidatus Firestoneibacteriota bacterium
CGCTCCTGGCATTTGCGCACCGCTTCCTTATCCTTGTCGGTATAAAGGAAAAACTCGCTTTGCCGGATCTTGCCGAACGGGCCGGAGAGTTTATGCAGCAGGTCGAACAAGTGGACGATTTGGTCTACGGTAAACGGCGGCAAGGCCTGTTGCCCGTCGCGGAAAGTCGTGTCCGTAATCCAAATGTCCTCGGGAGGCATCATGGGCACCTGCCGATGATTGAAGCACATCAACGGCGGCATTTCATAAGTGTAAATGTCCCGGAACAAATTCGGTTCCTGGACGTCCTGCAATTGATATTTGTAATCGTCGCGCTCGAGCGTTCTGCGCTGTTTATTAAATTTGATCATTTGCCATCCTCCCCAATTGCCCTTGCAGTGCGCCCACTATACGTAAGCCTGCCTGGCTTGTCAACCCGTCCGTAAGTCCAATATATATGTAGGAACCGGCGCTAAACCGGCCCAGCCCCTGGTCAGGCCTGCAAACGCAGCAATGCCTGATAAACCAAAAAAGCCGGCCAAGCCAAAGCCTTTAAAATCCCCAATGCGCCGCCCCAAAACGAATGTGCCTGTTGCACGAAATATACCGCCGCGCCGATAAAAGCCATGAAATATACGCCACCTGTTGCGCCGTTGTTGTTCATGCTTCCCTCCTAAGCCTTCCAGGCCTCAGAAAAATGAAATCGGCGTATTTTACACCAAAAACTAATTTTTAATTATTTTTTTTCCTTATTCTTATGACCCGACCATTTACTATGAACAAAAGGAAAGATAAAAATCGGCGGCTATGGAAAAACGGGGGGTTGCTGAAATGTTACGGCCAAGAACCGACATGCTTATTCGTCTTCGGCCAAATCCTCGCGCCGGATCCAACCTTTATAGCCTTCCTTGGGCAAACCCACAGCCACCCAGTTGCCTTCATGTCCCAACACCCGAACTTCCCGTCCTTCAGGAATGACAAAACCCACCTGAAATTCCGGATTGGGACCGTTGCGGGCTTCAGAACGGGCAGCGACAATCACGCCCCAGCGGGCATTGCGTTCCAAGGCAATCCGCGCTGCCCCCCAAAAAGCCAGAACCATAAAAACCAAGGCAATCCCCACGGCAACCCATAGCAACCAGACTCGGGAATTGCGTGTAATTATAAGCGCCGCTGTAAAACCGGCCAGGATCCAAAACACCGCCAACGCCGCGATGGCCAACCCTCGGCTGGGGAAAAAATTAAAGGCCTTTTCCAACCAGCGGGCCATCGGCCCTTGGCGTTCCGCGGGTTGATGGATAAACGTGCGCACGTAGTTCAAGTTGTAGCTGATGTCTTCGTCCTGCGGGGCTCGTTTCCGGGCCCGGCGGTAGGCGGCTACGGCCTGGCCCAAATGCCCGGCTTTAAATTCGGCGTTCCCCAGATTAAAATACAATTCAGCGCTGTCGGCGCCGGTTTTAAGCAGGTTTTGATAGAGCCCGGCGGCAGCCGGATAATCCCCGCGATCATAAGCTTCCCGCGCCTGTTGAAGAGGTTCCCCTGCGGTTTGCGCCCAGGACGCCTGCAGCGGCAGCAAAATGCCTAAAACCAAAAACCACTTGGCGGCCTTCATGATTTCCGCTCCTTTTCAAGCATCCGGGAAAAATCCGTAAGCAAATTTTCAGCCAGCGTTTCGTGCTTTTCCATGGCAGCCGCTTCCCGGTCCCCGGGGGCAAAACGGGCAAAATCACACTCATCCAACAGTTCCGTCAATTGGGCCACCTTGTTTTCTACGCCCCCGGCTTGACTTAAGCGCCTGACAATTTCCCGCTGGGTCACCCCCGACCTTGAAAGCCCCAATTTGTCCGCCAAATAACCCATCAGCGCCTGGGAAAGTGCCGTGTAAAAGCCTTGGGCATCCTTGCGGTTTCTGGCCAAATGCGCTTGGTGCAGTGCTGCCCGGGCACTGCGTCCGGCGGCCCTTTTGCGCGCATAGACCGGGTCCGCGGCCAGCCTATCCAAACGGCGGCGCCAGAACCATATCCCGGCCAACAACAAAGGCGGGAGCAAAAAGCCCGTGATCCAAAACTCCGGCGGCCAAGCTCTGTCGGCACCCGTCAGCGGCACCGCCAGTTTTAAGTACCGGATGTCCTTAGCCATGACCTTGACGCCCGGTGCCGAAGATTCCGGTGCGGCCGGGGCACCCGTGGCGGGAAAAACCTGATTTTGAACCTCTCCCGGCGAAACCTTCAAGAGCAACGCCGGCACTTGTACTTTTTCAAAACGGTCTGTTTTAGGATCAAAATAATGATACGTAATGGGGGGCACCGTCAGGGTGCCGGTCACTTCCGGGCGCAACAGCGTGCGGTAGGTTTTAACGCCGCGGACGCGATAGTCCTGTTTTTGCACATCTGCGGAAGAGATGGTGTCGTAAACTTTAAATCCGGACATGGGCGGAAGTTCTATTTTACCGACCGATTTGACGTTGCCTTCCCCGAAAATTCTGATTTCCAAGGTAACGGCTTCCCCCACCTTGGCCGTCTGGCGGTCCAAGCGCGCCGAGAGCGCCCATTGACCCACCGTGCCGGAAAACTCCGCAGGGCGGCCTTTGCCGGGCAAGGGTTTGACCTTTATCGTGATGGGCTCGGATTTCAGAGCCACCTGTCTTCCCCCGGAGAAAAAA
>JAAXVQ010000396.1 GCA_013335425.1 Candidatus Firestoneibacteriota bacterium
CAACACCACGGGCGCCACCGTGAACAACAGCCGCCCTTTAATGCCCAACTTCACGCTCATAAAATTCATGCCATCGGCGTTTTCCGCCGAATGCGTAAAAATGTCCACCTGATATTTCCTGCCCAGGTATTTTCGGTCTTGGGGGATGGTAATGTGCACGTCCGATAAGTGCTTAACGCGGGGCTGCATGGGAAATTTCGCGGGGCTGATTTTAATCCAGGCCACCGAAGGAACCGCCTCGTAACCTGCGATGGGTTTGTCCGGTTTGAGCGGTTCGGCTTGAATCGTCATGGCTTCGTCCGAGTCGTTGTTGACTTCCAAAGGCAAATTGGCGATTTCCGTCAGGTTGTACGTGGTTCCGATTTGAAGGTTTTCCACCAAAATCTCGCCATAGTTGATGCCCAGTGCATAAGCTTGGGAAACCAAGCCCAGACACCCCAACACCCCGAAGAAAATTTTCCGCATGGGAATTTTCCTTTTACTTGGATTAGGCCGGATTTTAAAGACAGTTTGGGTGCGGCTCAAACGAGCCGCACCCAAACTCGATCACTTGATTACGGATGAACTACCGCTGTGACATAGATATCCAAATTTACCGACGCGTCCGCTGCCGGAGTCGGGGTATCGAAGCAGAACTTCAAAGCGCGGGTGCCCTTGTAACGATCCGGCCCGCCGTAGGTTTCGGGCATGACGTTGAAACCGCCGTTGTAACCGGTCACACCTTCGTTCGAGAGTTCAAACACGCCGGCCGCCGCGCCCGTGCCGTGTGTCGCGGTCGCGATGTTGCCCACGCCCACGGGGATCAAATCATTGGCTGCAAAAGAGACGGAAACCGGTGCGCCCAAATAATCGGTAAACGCGCCGAACAAACGGTACTGCGTGCCCGTGCGGACGGCTCCAGGCGCGCCGGCAACCTGCGACCAGCCGGCAGGCGCGGAAACCTGATACAGCTGGAGGTCAATGTTGGCACCGCCGCCGTTGAGCACTTGATAAATCGGAGTAACTGCAGTCCAAGAGTTGGGGGCAGCTCCCACCACAGTCTGATTGGGGCGCAACACTCCCCAAGCCAGGTTGTTCGCTGCGCCATCCGTTACCAAGTTGATATCCGAAGCACGAACCGTAACGCTAACTTGGAAGTTCAAAAAATTAGAAGCGGCAAAACTCATCGAAGTCACGCCCAGCAAACCAACTGCAACCAAAGCCAAAAGGATCAACTTCTTCATGTGTGCTCTCCTTAATAGATTAAAATGACGTTCAAAAACACCTCCGCCTGCACCTGCCACTCTCGAGTTCCCGTCACCTCCCTTTACAACCGAACATTTCCCTCATATGGTTATGCATGGCGAAGAAAAAGAAAAAAAGCCGCTCAAGCCGCGAGCACCTTTGCCGATAATGGAAAATGTAATAATCTGCCGTTTAGATAAACGCGTTGTTAAAAAAAGCGAAGGAAAAAATCTTGTAAACAAAAGCACGAAGACGTTACCGCCTTACAAGACTGTTTTGGGAGAAGGACGTTTTGTAGGAAGTGAACCCATTGTGAAATGACTATAGCACGTGTTGTTGAAAAATGCAACTTAAAATTATTTAGGGTTTAGAAACCTGAGCCGTTAGTGAAAGAACTCGACGTAGTCCACCCGCAGGTCGAACGACGCAGTGGGGTTGAGCGGGGTCCACTCCAACTGACGCGCGTCCGCCAAGGCGTCGGCGCGGGAAACCTGGTTCGCCGGCGTCGAACTCCAACCTTGAAAAATCGATGTCCAAGGTATTGAAATCTGCTGCCAGGAACCGTTGGGTGCCGAATAATTGAACCCCCAAAAATTATAATCGCGGTCGGCAATGTTTTTCGAAACGATTTTCAGCCGATAAATTTGCCCATCGCCCCGCACCCAAAGGCGGAGGCCCGTGTATTGGTTTAAATCAACCGCCGTGGTCACCAAAGGCGCCAATCCCGTGCCCATGCCCACATAGTTTTGGTAGTTAACCGGGTCGGAAACCAGATTGCCCGTGGTCTGCGCGAAATAATTTGAGCCTTGCGCGCCGTTGCCCGCGTTGTGCGTGACGACAAACGGGTTGGGATAAATATGCGAACCGATGGAATCGTTGTACGCATACCACCAGCCGCCGAGCGCGTTTTGGTTGTCGCCGTCTTCAAAGTTGTCCACCAGCACCGGCGTTGTAGGCGAGACCACCATGGCCGTCACCGGAAACACCAGTGAACTGTCCGCTGAAGCCACGACGCAGATCCACGCCAACAACCAAAACGCAACCTGAAAAGATGCGGATATTTTCATAAGCGCTATTCCTCTGGCCGACTTTATCACTTCAGGAAGATTAGACCGTTTTGCCGCTGAAATCATTTCATTTTTTTTGCCATTTTTCGCTTAAAGGCAATATTTTATATATGCCGGCCGGTGTTTCCGGACCAATATTGCCTATAAAACAATTAACTGACGGTTTATCAAGATCAAACGCCTTATTTTTATATGCTTTTCGAAATACGGCAACAACATTTTTCAGGTTTTTCCAGTTTGGGGGGAAGACGGCAGCAACCGGGGTTATTTTGATTCGGCTTTGGTTAAACTTTCCCCGGTTACGAACAACCGACTTTTCTGCAGACTGAGAAGTTCGGAAACGGTGCTC
>JAAXVQ010000397.1 GCA_013335425.1 Candidatus Firestoneibacteriota bacterium
CTCCGGCCTTTAAAGCCGGAGACCCGGCGATCACGCCGAGAATTTGCGGTTGCGCCAAAGGCACGGAAAAACCCGCCCAATAAAGCGTCCCCAAGACTGCGGCCGCGGTCAGCAGATTCATGAGCGGTCCGGCGACCAAGACCAGCAGACGTACGTACCAGGGGCGCCAGAAATAATCCCCCACGGCCACGGGCTGGGCATCGTCGTATTGTTCCCCGGCCATTTTGACATACCCGCCCAAGGGCAACCAGGAAATCAAATACTCGGTCTCCCCGCGTTTGAAACCCACGAGTTTGGTTCCAAACCCCAGAGAAAATTTCAGCACGCGGATGCCGGCGGCTTTGGCCACCAGAAAATGGCCCAGTTCGTGCACGAAGACCAGCAGCCCCAAGGCCACCAATCCGGATAAGATTACTTGCAGGGTTTGCACGCGAGCATCTCCTCTGAAATTTTCCGGGCCCAGGCGTCCTGCGCCAAAACGCGCTCTAAGGTCAATGGTCCCTTTTCCCGGTGGCGCGCGAGCACCGCCCGGATCAAGCCCGGGATCTCCATAAACCCCAGTCGGCCGCGCAGAAACGCCCCCACGGCCACTTCATTGGCCGCATTAAGCACGGCCGGGGCCGAGCCGCCCTTGCGTCCGGCGGCATAGGCCAACCCCAAACAGGGAAATCGTTTTACATCCGGCGCCCCGAACGTCAGCGTCAGACCATGACGAAAATCCAGGGGTTTGACCAGGGCGGGAGCATAGGCCGGGTGCGTGAGCGCGGCTTGAATGGGCAGGCGCATGTCGGGCGATGCCAATTGCGCCAGGGTGGAACCGTCCACGAACTCCACCAAGGAATGCACCACGCTCTGCGGGTGGATGGTGACTTCGATGCGTTTAAAATCCATATTGAACAGATGATGCGCTTCGATGACTTCCAGGCCTTTGTTCATGAGGGTCGAAGAATCCACGGTGATCTTGGGCCCCATGGACCAGGTCGGGTGGCGCAGCGCGTCTGCGGCCCGCATGCGCTGCAGCCGGGACGCGGGCACCTCGCGGAAGGGTCCGCCCGAAGCCGTGAGGATCAGGCGCCGCACCTCCACCCCGTCGTGACCCTTAAGACACTGGGCCAAAGCCGCGTGCTCAGAGTCCACGGGGAGCAGGCGGACACGGCGCCGTTTCACCTCGCGCATGATCAGCTCGCCGGCCACCACCAGGGTTTCCTTATTGGCCAAGGCAATATCTTTGCCGGCGCGGATGGCATCCCAAGTAGGCAGCAAACCCGCCTGCCCGACCATGGCGGAGACCACCAGTTGTGCAGTGGGGTAAACCGCGGCGCGACGAATACCCTCGGGCCCGGACCAAACTTGCGGCGCTTTTTTCCATGCCCGCAAACGCTGCTGCAGCGCCTGCGCCGCCTGGGGATCGGCCACGGCCACAACCCGCGGATGATGCGCGCGGATTTGCGCCAGCAAGCGTTCAACGCTGCTGTGCGCGGCCAACACGTCCACCACAAAACATCCGGGAAAACGCGTCACCACCTCGAGCGTGGAACGCCCGATGGAACCGGTCGATCCTAAAATCGCCAAACGTTTGGGAGCGGTCATAAACTCATCAGCCAGCAGGCCACGGCATAGAGCACCGGGGCATTAAAAAAGGAACTGTCCACCTTGTCGAGTACGCCGCCGTGCCCCGGGATAATGCCCGCCGAGTCCTTCCGCCCGGACCAGCGCTTGATGAGCGACTCCACCAAGTCGCCGGCTTGGGCCAGCAAGCCCAGCGCAACAGCCAGGGGAATAAGGATCGGCCGGGTGAGCCCCATGCCCGCGGGCAGCACGGCCGGGAAGATCGCGGCCGCCACCAGCGCGTTGGCCGCCAAGCCTGTGACCAAGCCCTCCACGGTTTTACCCGGAGAAATGCTCGGCACCAATTTGGTGCGCCCCCACCAGCGTCCGCCGAAATACGCGCCCGCGTCATAAACCCAGTTGAAGGTAAACAGCAGAAAAAACCACCAGGAACCGTGCGGCAGGTGCCGCAGGCGGGGGAAAAAACTTCCCAAGCCCCCGAGCATCAGCAGCGCAAACGCGGTACGGCTGCGAGCGTCCATGCCCTTTCAACCGTCCGTCGAACACTGGAGTTAAGCTGCGAAGCTCCATTATGCTCGGCTTCGTCAGCTTCAACTCCTTGTTGGGCCGCCCCGTCGACCTACTCACGGGTGTTCAGCGCGTCGTAGAGCACGACTTGCCAGCAACCGAACGGCCCGCGCTGGTAAACCTTTCTGAAGAGCCACACCTCGTCGATCGCGCGACCATCCAGGGCCCGCGACGCGGTGAGCCTGCCGGTGATGACTGGTATGCCTTCGGGCACTTGGAGCTTCAGCTCGGACGTCGCGTACCGCGAGTACGCGGTGGCGGGGCCGTCGGGTGTCGCCGCCGGCCGGGCGCTCCTCGGCCGGAGGCCCGCGACAGCCTCCGCCATCGCGCGGATGTGGTCCGGGGTCGTCCCGCAGCAGCCGCCCACGATGTCGACCAGGCCCGCTGCGGCGAATTCCTTCAGGAGCGCGGCCGTTTCGGACGGGGTCTCGTCGTACTGCCCGAACGCATTCGGCAGTCCGGCGTTGGGGTAGCAGCTGACGTAGCCCTCGACGGCAC
>JAAXVQ010000055.1 GCA_013335425.1 Candidatus Firestoneibacteriota bacterium
AACAATTCTCGGTTGATAAAAATACCGGTTTGTACGTTATGGGGGACGGAGTTAGTTTATTAGGTTAATCCTCCGACCCCAAAATTTGACCTACGGTGCCAAGCATTTACTAAATTTTCAATGTTTTTAATACTGCCCAACCGTTCACTGCAGCTTCTGCCATGAAACGTTGGTGCTGGTGCTACTGCTGAAGTGTTGGGGGACGGAGTTAGTTTATTAGGTTAATCCTCCGACCCCAAACTTTGACCTACGGTGCCAAACTAAATTTTCAATGTTTTTAATACTGCCCAACCGTTCACTACTGCTTCTGCCTTGAAACGTTGGTGCTGGTGCTACTGCTGAAGGGTTTATCTGGATCTTTCTAAGGGACTACCAAGCAATTTCCGAGGAAATATTATACTTTTTCCCGCCGCCCATCAAGTCTTTTCGCCTATTTTTTTGTGCAGACGTTTCCCCTTACGTTGTGTTTTTTTTTGGAAAAAGTGCCTGGCACCGCCAAGGGAACAACTCCGAATTCGCATTCCGCTCTTTCCGGCGCCATGTTATAATCTATTGCTTTTTGCCCGTATTCCTCTGATCACGGCAAGCGTGAAGGAGTCTCTCTTCTCATGACCAACGTGTTGGTGTTGGGCTCCGAAGGCATGCTCGGCCATATGTTGCTGGCCGTTTTGCGCCAAGTGCCGGGCTGGCGCGTGGAAGGCACGCAATTTCGGGACTTGGCCGCACCCTGGTATTTTGATGCCCAGGACGATATTGAAGCGCTCTCGGCTCTGGACCCGAAGCGGGAAACTTTCCACTGGTTCATCAACGCGATCGGTCTCACCCGGGCCAATATTCGCGAAAACGATCCGGTCTCGGTTGTGCGCGCCATCGCCCTAAACACCACCTTCCCGCAAGCTCTGGCCGAATACGCCCGGTCCTTGAACGCGCGGGTCATGCATATTTCCACGGACGGCGTTTTCAGCACCGGCCAAGGCTCGTTGACGGAGAGCCGGCCCGCCGATGCCGTGGATGTATACGGACAATCCAAGCTCTTGGGGGAGGTTAAAAACAATCCCCGGGTATTGAATCTGCGCTGCTCCCTGGTGGGGCCCAGCCCGCTCGAACGGGGCGGTTTGTTGGAGTGGTTTTTGCAGCAGGCGGACGGCGCTCAAATTAAAGGTTACACCAACTGCCTCTGGAAAGGGGTTTCCACCCTGCAGTTTGCGGACTTATGCCGGAACGTGATCGAAAACAACCTCTTTGACGCCCTGCGCCGGGAATCCCCGGTGCTCCACTGGGCTCCCAACCAGGCCGTCTCCAAGTACGCTTTGCTGAATTTGTTCAAGGAAGTTTTTTCCAAACCCGTGACCGTCATGCCGGTGGAAGCGCCGCAAGCGACGGATCGGGTGCTCGCTTCGCAATATGAGGGACTGGGCCGCCTTTTCCCCCGGGAAACGCCCCTGCGTGACGTTTTACGGGATTTGAAAAATTTTATGGCCTCCGGGCCGTATCAAACACTCTTTAAAGGACGGTGGCAATAACCCTATGAGTCGCAAAGGCAAACTGGCGTTTATTTTGGGCATCCGCCCGGATGTCATCCGGGCCGCCTTGGTGCTGGAAAAATTGCGCGCGCAAAAACAGCACGAAATCATTTTCATCTGGTCCGGGCAGCATTATTCGGACAATTTAAAGGACGTGTTTTTCCGGGATCTCAACATTGCGCCGCCGGACATCGAGCTGGGCGCCAAAGGCGCCAACGATATGGAAGTGGTGGCCTCGGTCATTACCAAGCTGCTGCCGGTGCTCGCCGAGCTTAAACCCGATGCGGCCCTGTTTTTGGGGGACACCAACACCGTCATGGGCTGCTTGGCCGCGGCCCAGCTCAACATCCCCGTGGTGCATTTTGAAGGCTGCATGCGCTCTTACGACTGGCGCATGCCCGAGGAAAAATACCGGGGCACCATCGATCATTTGGCGGATTTGATCTACACTTATTTCCCCGAGTACAAACAGCAGGCCGTGGCCGAGGGCATCAACCCCGACCATATCTTTCTGGCCACCAACCCCATCGTCGATATTTTGAACCGTTATTATTTCGACGTCAAACCCAAGTTCGATGCCCTGGCCACCCCCGCCTTTTTCCGGGAACGCGGATTGGAAAAGGATCAATACTACCTGATGACCTGCCACCGGCGCGAAAACGTGCACATCCGCCGCTCTTTCGAAAACGTTCTGGCCCTGGTGGGCGCCACGGACCGGAAGATTTACTTCCCGGCGAGCTACCGCACTCAAAAAGTTTTGCAGGAATACGGCCTGACGCTGCCGAAAAACGTGGTCATGGTCGACCCGATCGGATACACGGAAATGCTGCTGTTGATGGTCAACAGCCGCGGCGTGATCACCGATTCCGGAACCGTGGTCGAGGAAACCTGCGTGCTGCAGGTGCCCTCGCTGCAGATGCGCAAAGCCACCGAACGGCCGCAGGTCTATGACGTAGGTTCCAGCGTGAAGTTTGACCCGGACGAAGCCGAGCGCTATGACTTTAAGACCCTCTATAAAAAATTGGAGAGCCTGCACGGCAAAACTTGGGAAAACCCCCTGGGGGACGGTCACGCTTCCGAGCGCATTGCGGCGGATTTATTGGCACGGCTGGACCGCGAAGACGGTTTCCGCGGCCACCGGCGGCAGGATTATCACCTGCCCACGGACCGGTCCTACCGGGAAGACGGCTTGTAGACAACGGGCTTTAACGCTTGGCCATTAACCCCTCGAGAGATACCCATGACCTTCAACTGCAAACGCGTATGCCTTACCGCTCTTTGGCTGCTCGCCTGGACGACGGGCGCTTCAGCCGAGGTGCCTTTTTACGCCCCCGTGATGCTGGTGGCCGGTGACGGCCTGCCCGGGTACAAGGACGGGGATTTTTCCCAAGCCGAATTCAACGGCCTGGGGGGCCTGTTGTTGGACGAAGAGCAGGGAATCTTATACGCGGCGGAAACCGGCAACGGCGCCATCCGGATGATTCACCTCAATGCCGCCAACCGGGTGTCCACCCTGGTTGGCAAGCGGGGGCCCGGGCTCCAAGACGGCGCTTTGGCGGAGGCCCGGCTCAAGGAGCCGCAGCAATTGGTTTGGGGTGAAAAAGGCAAAACCATTTTTTTCTGTGATGCCGGCAACCACCAAATCAAGCGGCTGGACTTAAAAACCGCAACGCTAACCACGGTTGGCGGCACCTCGGAGCCGGGGTACAAGGATGGACCTCGAACCGCAGCCCGCTTCGACCACCCCCAGGGGCTCTGCTACCTGCACACCTGCCGCAAACTGGTCGTGGCCGACACGGGCAACCGCGCCTTGCGCCTGGTGGACGCGGAAACGGGTGAGACGCAGACCCTTTTCAAACCCACGCTTTTGGACAAACCTGAATTTCAGTTTTGCTTTCTGGACACCAAAGGCGATTTGGTGGCGACGAGTAAAAACAAGCCCGGCTTTTGGAAATTTTTGAAAAAATCCAAAACGCCCTTAAACTTGACGGATTTAGCCCCTTCCCCGGCCAATGCGGAAGGAGGCGAGCTTAAGAGCGAATTGTGCCGCGGAACAGATGCGGAAATTACGGCCATAACCCCGGCCGACCCGTTTTTGTATTACAGCCTCAAACAGCCTGAATTCGGGCGCTCGCAATCCCCTTTGCATGTGACCAACCTCTATCAACTCAAAGAACCGGACGAGATCATCAACTACCAGGCTTGGCAGCCCCAACCCGCCGCCGAGGGACACCCCGGAGCCGAAACCAAAACCGCCGGGCCCGTGCAGGCCTTCCGTCTCTACGACCAGGCCAACGGTTTGGCCTATTCTCCCCAGGAACAGCGGATCTTCGTAGCCGACGAAACCAATCATCGGATTCTTTCCATCCGTCCGTACCGTCCCGGGGAATTTTATCGCGGTTCCTATTATCCGCCCAAAAAAGCCCCCGGCGTCAAACGCGTTCTGCTCTTCGGGAATTCCATGAGCTATTATCTGGCCGACCGCCCGGTGGAGAGCGATCGGAATCTGGAACTTTCGGACTCGCTTTCCAAACGGATTGAATACTGGCTCAACACACTTTCCGTGGCCAAGGGCGCGCCCTCGCGCTACGAAGTCATTTACGCCGGCGGCGCCATGTTTTACTCCGCCCCTTCCGTGGCCTATGCCTTCTACAATTTTTTCGCCGTAGACAAATTCCAGGCGGATTTGGTTTTATACAATTATACCTACTTCGACATGATTTTCGACGCCATGCGCTACCTGCAGACCCCTTCGGTCAACGGCGAATTGCAGCATCATGATTTCGATCCCGAATTTTTTCTGACCGACCTCAAAAAGCGCCCCCTGCATCCCCTGGGGCGGGAATTGCTGGATTACATCATCAAGCACCCGGAGAAGGTGGGTAATTTCGTCAAATACTATCCCCGCGACATCTCCACCAACGATTGGAACACCTTGGACATTTTGTACGACGAAGACAACCGCAATATTTTTTTCCGATTGGCCGTGGATGAATTGGACAAATACCAAAAGCAACTCAACGCCTATGCCGCGAAAAGCGGGCGGCGCGTACCCTTGGTGCTCAACCTCATTCCCCTGCCCGCCAACTTGTACAACAACGACATCTTGTCCGGCTACCGTCAAGGCCTCAAAACCAAACCCAATTTTTTAAAACCCCGGTTCCAGACCTGGTGCCGGGAAAAGGGCATCGGTTTTCAGGACACAATCGACCCCGTACGCATGTTGGACGTTTCCCTGTTCCCCCTTTTCTTGGCCAAGGACAACTACCATTACACGGCCAAATCCGCGGATGTCGTCGCTTTTTTTACAGCCAGCCAGCTCCTGGAAAAACTGGAATCCCGGGAACCCGGTCCACGGGCTTCAAGCCAACCCTGACATGATTTTCAATACGCCTTGGTTTTTGCTTTTCGCCCTGCTGGTCTATCCGGTTTTTTTCCTGATCCCTTCGAATCGCGCCCGATTTTATTTTATGCTCGCCGCCTGTGCGGTCTTCCACGGTCATTTCGCCGGCGCGGCCGGGGTCATACCCATCATCATCATGGGTGTCATCACCTACGGCTTCGCCCTGCTCTTGGGACAAACCCGTTTTACGGAGACTTTCGGGAAAAACCGACGCCGTGTTTGGACCGCTCTGGCCTTGGCCGTGCCGGTGGGAGGATTGATCTTTTATAAATACCGGTATTTTTTATTCAGCGCCCTCACCTTCCTGCCCGCGGATAAACGCCTGGCCCTGGAACCCTGGTTTAAACTCGGACCCATGCCCTTGGCCATTTCCTTTTTTACGTTTGAATTCGTCCATTACCTCACGGACGTCATACGCGGCGACCGTCCCATAAAAAATTTCTGGCAGTTCTCATTCTTCTCCATATTTTTCCCATCCATTGTTTCCGGACCCATTAAGCGCTTTCAAAATTTTATTCCCCAAATTTCCGCCGGTTTGCCCCGCCCCAGCGCCGAGGATTTGCTTAAGGGGTCGGGACAAGTGGTGCTGGGTTTTTCCAAAAAATTAATTATCGCCGACAACGCTTATTTGACCGTGCAACTTCTGGAACGCAGGGCATGTTGGGATTTTTATTCCGTCACCTTGCTGATACTGCTGCTCTCGGTGCGCATTTTGTTTGATTTCAGCGGCTACAGCGATATGGCCATCGGCTTGGCGCGCATGCTCGGCATTCGCCTGCCGGTCAATTTCAACTTCCCTTATTTGGCCCGCAACATTTCCGATTTTTGGAATCGCTGGCATATTTCGCTTTCCAGTTGGATCCGCGACTATTTATACATCCCCCTGGGGGGCGGAAGGGTTCCGCCTTGGCGAAAACTCCTCAACTTGGCCACGGTCATGGCCCTCTGCGGTTTGTGGCACGGCGCGGCCTGGCATTTTCTCATCTGGGGCGTTTATCAGGGGTTGGGATTGGGCCTGCACGCTTTCTATGAACGCAGCTTGAAACCGGAGGCCGCAACTTCCCTGTGGGGGTTGAAGTTGCCGGCGATTCCGTCTATTATGTCTCATGCCCTTACACTGGTGTTTGTGGGGTACGGCTGGATCTTGTTTTTCTATCCGCTCTCCCAAGCCTTTTCTCTGACTGCCCGCTGGTGGGTGTTTTAACCGCCGGGGGATAATTTTTCCGGTCACGCCGGAAGTTTTCAGGAGGCCTCATGTCGCGCCTTGATGCCCGTTCGCGGACCCTGACCGTGGGAGTGGGGATTTTTTTTATTTGTTTTGCGGCCGCTATGGCCTCTGCGGAGCAGGGAGCTTCACCCGAAAAAAGCCGCGTGGTCTTTGACGCGCGCCCGGCTCCGGCCGCCTTTCCCGGAGCGGCCGTCCCCGTCGCCGCCTCCGGGGAAATCCCACCCAATGCCTACAACCGCATTATTGCCCCTGAAACCCTGATGGTTTCCAAAAAGAAAGGTTATCTCTTCATTGTCTGGGACGTTTTTCCCTTACGCGACCGTTTCGCCCCCGGGGATGCAGCCCGCGACACGGCCGCGCTGCGTTATGCGGCGTATTTGGCTCTGGCTTACGGCTTTGCCAAATATCCGGGATTTCCGGAAGCGCGCGTCAATTTGATCGCCTTTAAGGCGCGGGACGAGTACGGCGGCCCCCGTTGGGACCTGGCGGAAAAATGGCATCTCTACACCTTCCGCGCCGAGACGTTTAAAGCACAAGGCATCACGCAACCCGAAAGTCTTTGGGCGCTCGCTGAAAAAAAACTGCGCTTGTTGCCCGGGCCGCCGGCCGGCCAGGCGCCCTAAATTTCTCCTGTGAGCCCCATGAACCCGCGCCTGGTTTTCAAAGCCGCCTTGGTCTGCCTGCTGCTGGTGCTGTTGGCCGAAGGCGTGCTGACCCTAGCCAAACGGCATGCGCCCTTTTTCCGCCTGTTTCAGAATCAAATTGTCTCTTGCGAAATTTTGGATGATCTGGCGGCGTGTTCCCTGAAATCGGGGCGCCCTTTGATTGTGGTCATGGGTGACAGCGTGGTCTACGGCAGCGACTTGCATGCTCACGGCGTGCCTCACTGGCGCGAACAGGCTTTGGCTGCCGGGTTGCAGCGGCAATTACCGCAAGCTACGGTATTGGATCTAAGCCTCGACGGGGCGCTGCCCGGAGATTACTTGGGGCTCTATGCCGCGGCGCGGAGGCTTAAGCCCGATTGGATCATTTTTGAATACAACTACCGGATGTTTTCCCAAAAATTTGGGAGCCCAAGCGAAGCCGTGTCGCGCCCCTGGCTGCGCGGCCTAATGTCCCAGCCTCTGTTTCCGGCCCTGCCGCAAACCGCCGGGGATAAAATCAAATCCGTTTTGCGCAAGGTCAGCCAGCTCTACCGGTATGCGGAAGCCTTCCGAGATGCGTTTTTTTTCCCTTCCCGCGAAGAAGTCATCAATCGTCTGCTGGCCCAAGTGCTGCCGTCCCGTTCTTTGCGGGACCCCGGCGACCGGGAAATGCTGCTCAAGCTGAAAATCAAACCCCATTACTACACGCCGTTGTTGACGCCGGAACATGCCGGCTTGCAGGCCGTGCAGCTTCTGGAAAACGAACTAAGACGCGATCAACAACCTCACCTGGCGTTTTTCACGCCGCAAAACCAAGAGTACATTACGGAGATTGCCGACCCCCATACCTGGCCGCGGAATTTGGCGATCTTGGATTCGATCCTCGGCTCCCTGGCGGATCAAAAACGTTTTTTCTATTGGAATTGGGGCGCGCTGTACCCGGCGGATGCGTTTTATGACCACTGCCATCTGGTGCCGCGGTATAATGAAACTTTCGCGAAGATGCTGGCCGGAATCATTGCCGACGGCGGTCGGAGGGACCATGTTCAACGGCTGGAATGAAAACATCCGGGCCTTCCTTTTGGGTCTGGCTTTTTTCCTGTTGCTCATTCTGATTTTAATTTTCGGCCAAGACCTGTCTTCCTCCAAATTCATTTACGTGGATTTTTAGTCGCTTCACCTAAAACCAAAGGAGCCTTTGACATGGAAACCCCTGCTTTAATGCCCGGCAACTTGGCGGTTGATGACCGCGGCAGCGTGAGGTTTGTGAATGAATTTTCCTTCGCCGGCGTAAAACGCTTCTACAGTGTGACCAACCACCGTCAGGGTTTTGTGCGTGCCTGGCACGGCCACCGGCGCGAAGCCAAATACGTCCTGGCCGTCGCCGGTTCGGCGCTGGTCGGAGCCGTGCGGGTGGACGCCTGGGAAAACCCGTCACCGGCCTTAAAACCGGAAAAATTCGTCCTCTCGGCGGATAAGCCCGCGGTCCTGTTTATTCCCGCCGGTTTTGCCAACGGCTTCATGTCTTTAACCCCGGATTGCCAACTGATGTTTTTTTCCACGGCCACGCTGGAAGAGAGCAAACACGACGATATCCGTTTTCCTTCGCGGTTGTGGAATATCTGGGACGTGGAAGAACGCTGAGGGGTTTCGGCTGCTGTGGGATAGTCCCAATGGTTTTTTATTTCAGTTGTTCTTGGATTTCGCAACCCTGGCAGGCAGCTCGGCAAGTTCCGCGAACGCCCGGTCGAAGATGATCTCCCAAGCCAAGTCCCGCGTAAATTCCAGTGCGTTTTCACGGCAGTGCCGCCAAAGGATGTTGTCGTCCATCAGGCGCCGGCAGGCGTCGGCCAGTTGTTTGGCGTCGTAGTCGATGGCAAACCCCATCGGTTCGGCCTCGATCACCTCGGCGATCCAGGGCACCCGCGTAATCACGGTCGGCACCCCGCAGGCCAAATACTCCTTGGGCTTGGCCGGATCCGCATAGTAGGAATAATTGGCCGGGTCCGGGAGATACGGGGCCAGCGCCACGCGGCTGTGCGCCAAGGCAGCGTAGAGCTCCTTGCGCCCGGTAAGCCCCAGAAATTTCACCCGCGCGCTTACCCCCAGGCGTTCAGCCAGCGCATCGAGCTCCGCCCGGTAGGGACCGGTACCCACGATCACCAGCGTGGCCTCGGGCACGAAACTCAAGCCCGCGATGGCCAACTGCACTCCCTTGCTTTCAAAAAGCGTGCTGACCACCACCCATTGGTGCCGGATGACTTCGGCTTCCGGGACCACCGTAAACTCTTGAGTGTCGAGCCCGATGGGGACCATGATGCTGGTGGACTCGCGCGCCTTAAACCGGCGATGCACCGTGCGCATGCGTTCCGAAAGGTTCCAAACCATGTCCGCATGCGCGGAAGCAAAACGCGCCACCCGCTGATACAAGGCGTTAATGAACGGATTGGGGAAACGCTGGGGCGTGTAATCGATGACATAGTACACCACCGTGCGGCCCTTCCCCAGCCACTTTAAGAGAATCCCCACTGTGGCGTGCAGGTTGTTGATGCCGATAAACACGCTCTCGCGCCCCAGCAGCTTCCAGCCCCAGCGCCAAACCAGCCAGGCGTCGCGGATCCAACTGACCAAGCCGCGCGTGTTGTTCTTATGCCCGTCTTGCGCACCTTCCTCGGCGCCGTGATCGTACCACGCCACCTGAGCCCGGGGGATTTTGGC
>JAAXVQ010000398.1 GCA_013335425.1 Candidatus Firestoneibacteriota bacterium
TTATGTATTACTTTTCACCTATTTTGTGTAATCCATCTTTCATAACCAATGGGGCGAGTTTCGGCTTTTGGCCTATGAATCCTTGGGAGAACCGGGAACGCATTTGGCGATGGTTAAAGGTGATTTGGCCAAAGCGGGACGCAAAGCGCCGCTGGTACGCGTGCATTCCGAGTGTTTGACCGGGGACGTGTTCGGCTCACTGCGCTGCGATTGCGGCGAGCAATTGCATCAGGCTCTGGCCATGATCGAAGCCGAAGGTTTGGGCGTGCTTTTATATATGCGTCAGGAAGGGCGAGGGATCGGGCTGACCAACAAGCTGAGGGCGTATCATTTGCAGCAGGAACAGGGGCTCGACACCGTAGAGGCCAACGAGCGCCTGGGATTTCCGGCGGATCTGCGCGATTACGGTACCGGCGCCCAAATCTTGGCCGACCTGGGGTTGCAGCGCATCCGTTTGCTCACCAACAATCCGCGTAAAATTGTGGGATTGGAAGGTTATGGTTTGGAAATTTCCGAAAGGGTTCCGATCCAAATCAAGGCCAATGCGGTCAACCTTCACTACATACGCACCAAAAAGAAGAAAATGGGGCACTTGCTTAAACTGTGAATTTCCGGCGGAAGCGGGCGGAGGCATGGCGGACTTGCGCCTGATTGCGGGCAGCTTCAGGAAGGCTAAAAAGCATTTTGTGGTTGGGAAAATCATCCTTAATCCTTATTCGGGAGGCAAGCATGAAAACTTATGAAGGCAAACTAGTTTTTCAAGGGCAAAAATTTTTCATCGTGGTAAGCCGGTTCAATGAACTCATTTCCCGCCAGCTTTTGGAGGGCGCGCGGGATGCGCTCTTGCGGCACGGTGCCACCGAGGATGCTCTGGAAATGGCTTGGGTGCCCGGCGCGTTTGAAATACCTTATGTGGCCAAGCAGGTTGCAGCCTCGGGGAAGTATGCTGCCGTGATTTGTCTGGGCGCCGTCATCCGCGGCGGCACGCCGCATTTTGACTACGTCGCTTCAGAATCAGCCAAGGGCGTGGCGCAAGCGGCCATGGAAACCGGCTGCCCCGTAGTTTACGGCATTTTAACCACGGACACCATTGAACAGGCCATTGAGCGCGCGGGCACCAAAGCAGGCAATAAAGGTTTTGACGCGGCCATGAGCGCTTTGGAACTCGCCAATTTATACGCCGAGTTGAAACGGAAGTAATTGGTTCTTGTGGGGGAAAGATTTTTAAAAATCCCCTCCCCGGGATTTGGTGGGAGGGGACGCAACACCCTGCCTGACCTGGCGGGGACTAAACGATCAACGTATTAAGGGAGATAATTCCATGGGATTCCGGCGCCAGGCGCGTGAACTGGCTATGAAAATGTTGTTTCAAATCGATGTGGGAAGCTTGTCGCCGCGCGACGTGCTGCACCATTTTTTGGAGGAAGTCAAGGCCGGCCCGGAGGTCACCGAGCATGCCAAAGCCTTGACGCTCGGGGTGGTCAAGGAAGTGGAACTGCTCGACGAATTGCTTTCCCATAAGGCCAAGAACTGGAAATTGGCGCGCATGGCCGGGGTCGACCGGAACGTACTGCGGATTGCGGCCTATGAACTCTTGCGTTGTCCGGATGTGCCGCGGGAAGTCGTCATCAATGAGGCCATCGAGATTGTGAAAAAATACAGTACCGAGGAATCCGGCGCTTTTGTCAACGGCATCCTCGACAAACTCCAGGTTCCTCACGAACCATCCGGGGAAAAACCCTGATCGTTTCCGAGCAAACGAATTGAAATTTCAAGGGCTTTTCTCCTTGACACGAAGGCCGTTTGCCTATATGATTTGCGCAAATTAAATATGTGGGCAACAAATCAAGCAGAAGCGTCCGCTTCTCACCTGACGGCGTCCAAACTGACAGCCAGTTCAGGTAGGTGTTTATGCCCGGGATGAAGGCGGCTCCCGAGGGTATGCTTTTTTTTAAGCGGATGAGAACCTCATCCGCTTTTTTATTTTAAAAACATTATTTTTTAGGGGGGTGGGATTATTCAAGAACAAAGGATCAATGAACAAATCAGGGCGCGGGAAGTTCGCGTCATCAATTCCAACGGGGAACAGCTTGGGGTGATGCCTTTGGCCGAAGCGTTGAAGTTGGCTGAAAGCCAAGACCACGACTTGGTGGAAGTTTCACCCGATGCCCGTCCGCCGGTATGCAAGATTTTCAATTTCGGTAAATACCGGTTTGAGTTGGGCAAGAAAGAGAAAGAAGCCAGGAAACGGCAGCACACCGTCCAGGTCAAAGAAATTAAGTTCCGGCCTAAAATAGACACCCATGATTACCAGACCAAACGCAATCACGTTTCGCGTTTTCTGGATGACGGGTTTAAAGTCAAGGTTACGATCATGTACCGCGGACGCGAGATGGACCATTTGGAGCTCGGTCGGGCCATTTTGGACCGTCTGATGGTTGACGTCACCGCTGTAGCAGGCGCTGCCGCCGAACACTCCCCCCGTGTACGCCTGGAAGGCGTCGCCGGCGGACATCGCCACCGACACGGGACCGTAGTCGAGGATGGCCTGCTTGATGTCGTCGACGGGCGGGACGTCGGACGCCGACGCCACGTACGCCCAGGATTGAATCACGTACGGATGGTCG
>JAAXVQ010000399.1 GCA_013335425.1 Candidatus Firestoneibacteriota bacterium
GCCTGGAACTCGGCTGGGTCCAATCCCTGGAAAGCCGTCACAGTTACCTACCGGATTTTACCCTAACCCATCCTTTTGAACCCTGATTGTCAAGCTGGGCAAAGTTTAGTCCGATACTAAGCGTGGCTGGAAAGGCTTAGGTCGGTTAGCCGGGTGATGAAAAATCCCGCTGGAGCAGCTCTTGAGGTCCAGGTGCGCAAGCCGCTCGCCTCGGAGAGGCTCGCTCGAATCGGAAATCCTTTTGCTGATAAGGATTTCCTCAACGCTTGCTCACCCGGACCCCAAGAGCGCTTCCTCGTCCGGACAGGCAATAGACTTTTTAAGCACCCTGTTAGGGGAACTTATGCACCATTTGGCTAAAATTTCCGAAATGTGCGTTTCCAAAAACCCCGAGGACACGCTCGGGGCTTTTGGCTTGGGCAGTTGTTTGGCCATCATTCTCTATGATCCCCAGTTGCGTGCGGGGGGAATCCTGCACAGTCTTTTGCCGCGCCTGAGCAATGTCCGCAAAGAATCTTTGCCCCGCCAGGAACAGCCCTTGATGTTTGTGGACCAGGGTCTGCCTTTGCTTTTCAAACAGGTGAAGGCCCTGGGGGCGGAACCTAAACATATTGAAGTCTATGTGGTGGGCGGGGCTACGTTTACCAACGACGAAAACGATTTGTTCGCCATCGGGTTGCGCAATTTTGTGACCGCCTGCGAAACCCTGCGCCGTTTGAAATTGCCGCTGACCGCCAAGGAAGTGGGCGGGCGGATTTCGCGCACGGTGAGGCTGCACGTGGCCACCGGGCGCATTGTGGTGCAAAGCGGCGGAAAGGAACACGAGCTATGCAAGTGAACGTCGATCCGGCGGAAATTCAAAGCATCGTGTCCATGTCCGCCTCCGTGCCGCGTCTGGCCAAACTGGCGTGTGATCCGGAAGTGGACTTGGCGGAAATTTGCCGGGTCATCGAGTACGATCAGGTCATCACCGCGCAGGTGCTGCACTGGGCCAACTCGGCCTGGAGCGCTTCGCAATCGCAGATTTTGACCGTGAAGGATGCCGTGGTCCGTTGCGGAGTCGGGCAGGTGGTGAAGCTGGTGATGGGCCATTGCCTGGCCAAACCGCTCAAAAACACGGTGCCCGGCTATGATCTTTTGGAGAACGAGCTCTGGCAGCACTCCGTGGCGGCGGCCTTGGCGGCCGAGTGCTTGGAAAAAATCGTGCATAAAAACCTGCCGGCGCCGGCTTTTACCGTGGCGCTGATGCATGACATCGGCAAGCTGCTGCTCGAGCGTCATTTGGGACCCGAGGTCATGGAGGAAATGCGCCATCAGATCACGGAGCGGGGCATCAGTTATATTGAGGCCGAGCGGGAAATGCTGGGCACGGACCATGCCGTGTTGGGCGGCGCCATTGCCCGGTACTGGCAGTTTCCGGAAACCTTGGTGGCCGGCATCGAGCAGCACCATACCGAGATCCATGTGCCCGACCCGCTGTTGGATTCGGTCCAAGTGGCCAATGCCGTGGCCAAGCTCATCGGCGTCGGTCTGGGTTCGGAGCAGATGAACCTGACCATCCACCCCGGCGTACCCCGGCGCCTGGGGCTGACCTCCAGCGGCATGGAGTCGCTCTGCGCCCTGGTCCAAAGCCGCCTGGCCGAAACCTTGTCCCAGTGGGAAGCGTAGGAGTCGGGTTTATCCTCGGGACTTTTTATTTCGACTGATCGGGCGGGCACTCAGAGGCGGCTTTGCGGGACTCTTCGGCGTGGTGGCGGACTATGGCGCCTTCGATCATGTAGATCACGTCTTCGGCAATGTTGGTGGCGTGATCGGCCACGCGCTCCAAGTTGCGGGAAACGGAAAGAAAATGGATCAGCAGGTTGAAATGTTCCGGGTGCGCCTGGATGTCCTGGTTTACCCGGTCGTACATTTCCCGGTTGATCGCGTCCACGGCATCGTCCATGGTCAGCACCTCGCGCGCCAAGGGCGCGTTGATGTCCACCAGCGCGTTGAGGCTTTTGGTGAGCATGACTTGGACCTTTTTCGCCATGTCGGAAAAGTCGAAGGGCAGGTTTAATTTGGGCACCACGGCCAGGCAGGCGGCCCTCTCCGCGATGTTCACGGCCAGATCGCCGATGCGTTCCAAATCGCTGTTGAGCTTCAAGGTGGCGACCAAATAGCGCAGATCCACGGCCACCGGCTGATGCAGCGCCAGGATTTTCAGGCACTCTTCCTCCACGTCGATTTCCATTTGGTCGATCAAGGTGTCGGCTTCAATGGCTTTGCGGGCCATGGCAGCGTCCCGGGTTTCCAACGATTTTACGGCGCGTTGCAGGTTCTCCTCCACATAGGTGGAGAGGGAAATGATTTTTTTCTTGAGGTGCTCAATTTCCTTCATCAACAAAAACGACATGACCTTTTCCTCCGCTGAGATTCTTGTGGAAAACTTCGGGCTGCTCCGGATTTAATACCCGGATTTTTTACGTCATTACTGTTATGAACCGGGCCGGGAACCGGTTTAACATCAAACCCGTGCATGAAATTTCCAGCTTACTTTACCAATTGGAATAACTGTATAAAACTTAAAATGTTCCCCTCCCTCGATGGGAGGGGACGAAGG
>JAAXVQ010000400.1 GCA_013335425.1 Candidatus Firestoneibacteriota bacterium
CATCAAAACCCACCCGTTGGCTTTCCTGCTGCCAGAGATTGCTCGTGGACAAAGCGCGCAAGATAATGGGTTCCTTGCCGGGGCGGATGGCCAAAATGCCGTCCACCGGAATTTCTCCGACCTCCACGCGCAAACCCATGACTAGGTTGATGGAAACAGTATTGGCCTGCGTTTGCAATTGTGCCAAGGCCTGCTCCAGTAAAGCCGGGTCCGCAGTGGCCAGATAACGTTCGGGAAATACTGCCAATCGCGTCCCGGATACGCTCAAGGCCTTGAGGTTTTTCAAAGTCCCGGCCAGCCAAGTGTTAAAATCTCCGTCCTGGGAAAGAACCAGATCCTGGACCGCCGCCACGGAAACACCGGGCGTTTGTGCCGAGATTGCTTTCACGGGCAAAGGTGTCCCGTTCAAGGCTCCGGTTAGGGTAATAAGGCCATCCGGGGACGCCGGCATTTCCCTGTTCAACTTGTCCAGCATGGTGGATTTTTGTGCGATGGGTTGGGAAACGGCCTGAATTTCCGCTTGTTTGTGAGTCGGTATGAGTCTGTGCAACATCCTGTTCGGCACCAAAGCAAACAGCCGTGCACGGGCGCGGGCGATCCTGTTTTGGTCGGGAACGGACGGAGGGTTGATTTGATTGAAAAACTTTAAGTCAATAAGCACATGCGCTAAGATCGCAAAAGCCACGGCCGTGATTATAAATACCGGCGCTAAGGAAAGTGACGCCAGCCAGGCAGGCAATAAATAGGGACTTAATCCCATTAAGAAAACCGCAAAATCCGCCAACAGCGCCTGCGCGGCAACGATCTGACCACGCGCCCGGTCCACCCGCCACTTGAGGAAGGTATGCAAGCCGGCCAAACCCACCCAGGCCAAAAGCCCCAACGGTGAACCCCAAAGCCCCAAGGCTACGGCCATAGCTGCAAACGCCGGCGGTTCAAATTTCAAACCTATCTTGCCCCATTTCAAGGCCTGCTCTAGATCCTGCGGCTTATCTAGAAGAGTGAACCAAAAAGGTAAGGAAAGGGGAGTGTTGCTTTCCACGGTGTATTGCTCCGCAAATTTGCCGGCCATCAAGTCTTTATAGACCGCAGCACGCAGAGTCTTTACAAACTGTGGATTCTCTTCCGAGAAAAAGCTGAATGCATATAAAATTCGGTAATAGCTTTTCTCCCGGCCGTCAAAAGGCATGTTCAGATGATGCGCCAAAGCCGGAAAATAGCTGGAGACCGCTTCTTGGGCAGCACCACCTCCAGGTTGCCTCGCTTCATGCAGCAGCAAAGCCAGGTCCAAACCCGGATGGGCCGAAAGGGATAAACTTGCCCAGATGGCACTCTTGGCGTTCCAACCCCGATTCTGGAGAACGCGCTGGGTTTCTTCAGACTCCGCCAATCGATAAGTGATTTTATCCACCAAGGCTTCATACTCTGCCTGCCGTGACTTTAATTCCAAGTTGATTTCGGTCAAACGCGGCGGATAAGTCACTTGATACTGCCGGGCCAGGTTTCGGAACTTCGTCAGCCGGGTGGCATGAAACACCAAGGGTGAGTCCGGCGTGAGGGCCGCGCGCGGGTAAATGGCGCCATGCCCGTCGAGTGCTTCAAAAAAATTGTCCAAGAGGGATTCGCGCTCGCCTATCAAGACGGCTAAACTTTTCAAGCTTTCCACGTCACCGGCGTTCAATTGCCCGCTCAATACCACTTGACGCATGAACATGGCTGCCAATTCGTCGTCTTTTCCGAAAATTTCCGGGTGCCAAACCGCTCCGGGGTGCCCGCCTAAGACCGGCAATACCGTCTCAAGGGCATAAACCCGCAAGGGATCCAGGGGGATGATGGCCCACGGCCGAGACGTGTTGAAAAAACGCGGTGCCTCATTTACCGGTTGGTTGGCAAAACCGCGCAGGAAGAACGAACGCACCTTGCCATCCGTTTTCTTGAGCCGTTCAACTTTATAAAAATACGGAACTATCTGTACGCCGTTTAAGGTTACCTGTGCCCGGGCACTCACGTAAAAACCGCGGGAAACCAAGCGAAGGTTAAGCCGGCTCCAAAAATCGCTCTGGTCGCGCACTTGTCCCAATTCCAGACTCCGCAGAAAGTCCGGCAAGGTGTCCGCCAAACTTGGGTCCAGACCTCTCGCTTTAAAAATCAAAGCGCGTTCGGGGAGGTCTTGACGAACACCTGCCGGATCCAGGGCAAAACGCTGTAAGGTCCCCAAAAACTCTTGCCAAGCTCGATCCCCGGGATCATGGCTTTGGAACTCCCTGATGTTCTCCACCTCTTGAGGCGCCAAGCCGGGAGTTGCCAGCGCCGGCAACAGACGCCGCAGAAAATTTTTAAAACCGGCAATATCCCGATTGACTTGCAGCAGCACGGCCACCAAACCGGAAAGATAAGCCCAGAGCGTGTAATACCAGCCAAAAAATGCTGACATGAAAAAATACGGGCTTAATGTCAGCAGCGATCTTACCCAGGCGGCAACGCGCGGCCTAAAGGCAACCTCCTGCCCCAAAGCCCGCTCTACCTGCCATTGCGCCACATGGTGGAGCATGGTAAATACGCCCAACAAACCGGCCATCCAAGGCCATAAACCCGCA
>JAAXVQ010000056.1 GCA_013335425.1 Candidatus Firestoneibacteriota bacterium
GCTATACTCACGGGCCTGACCATGACCTCACGACCGACCAAGACCCGCCGCGAGTTTCTTTTTAAGTTTTTTGCGCAAAGATGTTTCGGTGGGCATGTTGGCGCCTTTGGGGCTGGGTTTCAAGCAAAGCGTGGTGGCCTGCGTGGTTTTGGTCATGCAATTTCCCTGCATCGCCACGTTGGTGATCCTTTGGAAGGAGTTCGGCGCCGGGCATGCGCTCGCCACGCTCCTGGCCATGTTCACGCTTTCCTTGGCCGTCGGCGGGTTGCTTAATTTGATCCTTTAGACGCGAGACCGGGCGGCGCCTTGCCTGGAGGAGGGGAGACGGCGGGTCAAGCTAAGGCAATCGGATGCAAGCCCTTTACTTTGCGCTCGGGCTGATGTATCTTGTAGGCTTTCATCTTGGTTGGGGAAAGCAGGTTGACAGGCGATGATCCGCACTTCGGAAGTCAGTTTGGCCTTTGGCGGCCAGAAGCTCTTCAAAGAAGTTTCCATTTCCTTCACGCCGGGCAATTGCTACGGGCTCATCGGGGCCAACGGCTCGGGGAAATCCACGTTCTTGAAAATTTTGGCGGGGGATATCCAGCCCGATGCGGGCAGCGTCATCGTGAACCCCGACCTGCGCGTGGCCCTGTTGCGCCAGGACCAGTTTGCCTTCGACGAATACACGCCGCTCCAAACCGTGATCATGGGGCATACCCGGCTCTATAAAATCATGCAGGAACGCGATGCGCTTTACGCCAAGCCGGAATTGTCGGAGGCCGAAGGCATACGCGCCGGTGAATTGGAAGGCGAGTTTGCGGAGCTCAACGGTTATGACGCGGATTCGGAAGCCGCCACGCTCCTGGACAGGCTGGGCGTGGGGGAAGAGCTGCTTAATTTGCCCATGAAAGCCTTGGAAGCGGGCAAGAAGATCCGCGTGCTGCTGGCGCAGGCCATTTTCGGAAATCCCGATGTGCTGTTGTTGGACGAACCGACCAATCACCTGGACTTAAAAACCATCACCTGGCTGGAAAATTTCCTCTACAACTTTCAAAACACCGTGGTGGTGGTTTCGCACGACCGTCACTTTTTAAACAAAGTCTGCACGCACATTGCGGACGTGGATTTCGGGAAGATCCAGCTCTATGTCGGGAATTACGATTTCTGGTACCAGGCCAGCCAATTGGCCATGCAGCAGAAGAAGGACTCCGACAAGCGGGCCACGGACAAAATCGCCGAACTGCAGGCGTTCGTGCAGCGCTTCAGCGCCAACGCTTCCAAGTCCAAGCAGGCCAGCGCGCGCAAAAAGCTCATCGAGAAATTAACCCCCGAGGAAATGCCGGCCTCGTCCCGCCGGACGCCGTTCATCGCGTTCAAACCCGACCGCCGCTGCGGGGACAAAATTTTGGAAGTCAATGACGTGAGCAAAAGCATTGACGGCGTGCCCGTGCTGGAGAACTTGAGCTTCCGCGTCAACGCCGAGGACAAGATCGCGCTTATCGGCACCAACAACGTGGCCAAAACCGTGCTGTTCCAGATTTTGGCCGGAGAGCTGCAACCTGACCACGGGTTCATCAAGTGGGGTCAAACCATAACCTGGACGTACGGCCCCAAGGACAATGCCGAGTATTTCCTCAAAGACCAGGCGGTCATCGACTGGCTGCGGCAATACACCACCAGCGAGGACACCAACTTCATCCGCGGTTTCTTGGGACGCATGCTTTTTTCCGGGGACGAAGCCATGAAATCCATTGGTGTGCTCTCGGGCGGGGAACGGGCGCGTTGCATGCTCTCGCGCATGATGATTTCGGGCGCCAACGTGCTGCTTTTGGACGAGCCCACCAATCACTTGGACTTGGAATCCATCTCCTCGCTCAACGACGGCGTGGCCCGGTTTTCGGATGTGGTGATTTTTTCCTCCCACGATCACCAGTTCGTCAACACCGTGGCCAACCGCATCATCGAGTTCACCCCGGGCGGGATCATTGACAAGGTGTCGACCTTCGACGAGTACTTGGAAGATCCTGCTGTGCAGGCCCTGCGTGACAACCTTTACCGTCAGCATGCGGAAGTGGAATTGTAGCCGGGTCCAAACCCGGGAGGATGTGAATTAAACTACCATAGGCTCGGGATTATTCAGTTTTTCCTCAGTAAAGGTTCTGCGGGTGTTTTTCAGTAATCTGACGATAACTTCAATCAAATAAACGGAAAACATGGGTTATTTGCCCGAACGCGTTTCGAAATGAAACGCGTTCGTTTGTGCATAATAAATAAAAGTGTATTTTTGTCTTTGGGGTTTAATTTTTCGACCTCCTAAATTTGTTTTTTCAAAAACTTGTGCTATTCTTGAAGCAGCGTATCCACTCGATCCGATCATTAGTATAAGAAGGGCGGAAAGGGAAAATGCAGGCAAACTCTCGATCCGGCCGAAAATTTTTGAAAGCTCGGGCAAACGCATCCATGGCCTCCATGACCCAATGGCAAAAGCCCCGGCGTAGCCGTTGGGCGAAAATCATCTCCCTTTGCATAACCGTGAGTTTCGTATTGCCCTACCTGACCTGGGCGTTTGAACCCGCCGCTTATCCAGCGTCCGGACACGCATTAACCATGGGCAACCGCGCCTTCCGGATTCCTGCGAAATTGGGGACGGTGCTCGAATCGCACCCGGGCAACGGGCCGCTGGTGGTTTATGTCCAGGATCTGCATTGCAATTATGAAGTGCAATCCAATATCGCTAAAATCATCGACCAATTGGCCCAAGAACAAGGCTTGAATTTGGTGGCTGTGGAAGGCGCTTCCCAGCCGTTGGATGTTTCCTTGCTGGCCGACTACCCCAGCGAGCCCGTTAAACGCAAAACCGTGGATTACTTCGTCAAGCAGGGCAAAGTCACGGGTGCGGAAATGGTTGCAGCGCTGGGCAAGCATCCCATCAGTCTGGAAGGCGTCGAAACCCCCGCGCTTTATCAGGACAATTACCGCACGGTCATGAAAATTTTAAACGACGAAAGCCAGGGTTATATCTATGACCTGCGGGAAGCGCTCGGAGAGGCCAAGCAACGGGTCTATTCGCCCGCTTTGCGGGCTTTGGATGACCGGCGGACCGCTTTTTGGAGCGGCGAACTGCCGTTGGTGAAATATGCCGCCGTCTTGGCGGGGTTGGCCGCGCGTGCGCGGGTGGAACTCAAGGCGTACCCCAACCTGGCGCTTTACGTGACCCGCGCTGACGGCGTTTTTTCTGAAACTGTGGACCTGGAAGCCTTGAACGTCGAGTTGGAAGCGCTGGACCGTCGGTTGCGCGTCGGGTTGTATACGACTGAAAATCAGCGCCAACTGGACAGTTTGGAACACCGGTTGGATATCATGGAGAAGTTGTTGAATATCTCCGTGTCGCCGGAGGAATTGGCGGAGTTCCGAGCCCGCCCGGAAACGTTTCAAGTAAAAGCTTTTATCGATTTTCTTTCCCGTCAAAAACTCACGGACACGTGGGCAGGGGACGCTGAATTATTCGGGTTGGACCGATATTTGACCGAAGCCATGCGCTTTTACCAGGTGGCGGATCAGCGCAGCACGGCTTTTGTGGACAATCTGCAGCAACGCCTGGCGGCGCACAAGACCAACCTCGCCATGCTCATCACCGGCGGGTTTCACGCAGCGGGCGTGCAGGCGGAAATGAAGCAACGAGGCCAGGCTTATGTGTGCATCCGTCCGCGCCTTACACATACGGACGTGGTGAATCCGTATTTCTCCATTCTGCGCAATCAACCGACCCCCTTGGAAAAGCTGCTGGCGCAAAATCAAAATATCTTGTCACCGGTGAGCAACTTGGCGGCGAAGACGGATGTTCTCGCGCCAGCCGGCAATGTGCGGGCCTTATTTACAGCCTCGGTGCAGACCGTGCGCTCGGCGTGGGCCGTGTTGCTGCGCGTGGCCGGCGGTCAACCGGCAGCCGGGATCGATTTGTCCGCCGACGGAACCTTGGCGGCGGTTCAAACCAACGGGAAAGCCACGGTGGCGGATTTTCAGACCGGTGAAAAAAAACACCTCGCCTTGATTGTTTTGCCCAAGGACGCGCTAAAACCTGCGGGAACCATAGTTGCTTTTGCTCAGGGCGCGTATCAAATCCATGTGGGACGTTTTTCCAAGCGTGAAATTCAAGCGGCGCTGGATCAAGGCGACAAGGATAAACAAGGGGTTTTGGGTTTGCTGAGCAGTTTGTTTGCTTCTTCCACGGCGGCATCCGAAAAACCGGTGTTGGAGAACCCCGTGATAATGGGGCTTTTTCTCTTTGGAAGTTCTGGTTGGGGACTGCTTGGGTTGATCTTGGCCTGGGTGTTGGCACCTTCCTTCACCAGCGCCAATATCCCGGGTTTGAGGCCGCCGGTCGTCCCGGTCGAGGGCAAAGATAAGGATGCGAAGCTCAATGCCGGCATTAAGATCGAAAACGGCCGCGTCACGGTGCGGGTGATGAACGCGCTTGCCGGGAACCCGACGGAACATTATACCAATAGTTTCCGATACTTCTCCTGGCCCGGGCTGCGTTGGCTCTCCGATGCGCGTCTGGTCAAAGAGCTGGGATACGTGCAGAACGCCTTGGACCGGAACATTCAGGCCGCGGGTTTGACCGGGGCGGACGATGCGACGGTGGACCGCGTACGTTCTCAGGTTTGGAGCGAGTGGAGCATCGTGCTCTATGCGCCCAACACCCGGGAGCGTCCGGGAAATTTGCCGAAGGAAAAAGAGTTTCAACACGCGGATTTAAGTGATCCGTTGAAAATACGCTGGGTTTATCAGGAAACCGCGGAGAAAATTTTCAAATATGCCGACGGTGTTGTATTTACCCCTCCTCTGAACGGCTTGAGTTTGGAAAAACGCGCGTTGGGTTCCCGGCTTTTTGGTCTTTTCAACGAGGTTATGTTGGCTGCGAAGAATCGAAATGAAAAATTCGTGTTCATCAACACCACGCCGCAGGGCGGCGGCGTGGCGATTATGCGCCATGCCATGCTGCGCCTTTTGCGTTTATACGGCGTCCAGGCAAATTGGGTGGTGATGGGCACACCGAATTTGGAAAATTTTCAGTCGACCAAAGCCTATCACAATACTGCCCAAGGTATAGCGTATGAAAGACTCACGCCCGAGGAAATCGAGCGGCTGATTGCCTGGAACCAGGAACAATTGGATACCCGTTTCGGTAATTTTGTCGACCAGGGCAGCATCATCATCGTGGAGGACCAGCAGCCGGCTCCGATGGTAAAAATGATCCGGGAACGCCTGGTGCGGAACAATCCGGAAGCACGTCTTTACTGGCGGAATCATATTCAATATAATAAAAGCTTAATTGACAAGGAAGGGGAGCCCGCACGCGACAATTACCGCAACTATGTGGAACCGTTTGTGACCTCGGCGGACGGCGCGTTTTTTCATGATAAAGGGACGGTTCCCGCCGGGTTGGAAACCAAATTGCCCGTGGCGCAGTTGGAAGCGGCCCAACCGGTTACCGACGGCATGGATAAGCCTCTGTCCCGGGAGGAATTGCATCGCTATTGGCGGCAAGCGAACGAGCTGCTGGAGCAAACCGGACAGACACCCATTTCCCTGACCCAGCCTCGCGAGGTGCAAGTATCGCGTTTTGATCCTTCCAAGGGGTTGCATATTTTACTCGACGCCTTTCGGCTCCAAGATTTAGCCTTGGCTGAAAAGCGGGCGAAATTGGAGGAGTTGCATAAGCGGCGTCAAACTCAATGGCCGGGGTTTTTACGGTCTTGGGAAAATCGACGGTATCAGAGGCGCTGGGACAGCCTGCTGCCGCAACTGATCATTGCCGGGAATCAGGCCATTGACGACCCGGATTTCAAATTGATGTATGCGGCGGTTTTACTGAAGAAACGCGGTGCCGAAAAAGGGGAGTATGCCCGGGCCATTGAAAATATTTTAAAGACCATATCCGACTCGACCTTGCAAGCGAGAAAAAAAGAGTTCTACGAAGCCACCGTCGCCAAGTTTTATGATGCGGACATGAATGTCCGTGCGCAATTTCGAGAACAGTTGGGTTCGCGCATTAAGGTCATTGCCGCCGAGCATGATGATTTGTTTTTAAACTCCGTCAAACGCGGTTTTAGGCTGGTGGAGCCCGGCTTGCTGGGCGCCGTTCGGCAACGCATCGAAAATGACAAAGTGATTTATCTGCAAATGTCCGAAGCCGAAGGCTTTGAGCATAATTTAACTGAAGCGCTGGCCAAAGGTTCTGTCGGAATTACCTCGCTTGATCAGGTCGGCACGAGCGGTCTGCCTCGACAAATTGAAGCGGGCATCACCGGATTCATCACCGATCCTTTCCCCAAGGCCGCGGAACAAGCGGCGGAATTCCTGGTGAAATTAGTTCTCGATCCCAAGCTTTATTTCCGAATGAGCCGTGCGGCTCTCAAGGTGGCGCCGCAAAATTTCACCGTGCTTTCCAATCAGGCGAAAATTATCGTCTTCGACACCTTGGTGGTGCGCATCCGCCACCTGATTGAACAGGAACGGGGTGCGCGCGGCGTTCCAGTCTTGACGCCGACTCAGCGTTTGGCCATACAGCATGCCATGCTGTCCCGGATTATTGCCCAGGTGGAAAACGAACGCGGCGGACAATATGGTTTCATGCCCTGGCTGGTGCGGAATCAACAATGGGTTACCACCATGGGCGTCCCCGAAGGTTGGGATTGGGAGGCGGAGTTCGGCACCCTGGGGATAAAAGCGCAGGTGGGTCAAACAAAGTCATCCCAGGATGAAAAGGAAAGGAACGAAGAAGGTGTTTTCGTCGCTCCCCAGGGTTGGTTTTTGGAGTTCTTGTTCTCCCGGTTTCCGACAACCTATATGAAGCTGTCCGAAGCGTTTTTGCTGCAAGGAAGCCTCTCTGCGGAATTGGAGTTTTTCAACAATTATTCGGGCGGTTTGGTTATGTTGATGTTTGCGCTCTTTCGGGGTTTCACTAAAGAACAAAATACGGCCATGAAAGGATTTATCATTGGTCTGCTTGTTCTGGGCGCGATTGTTTCTATAAAGTTAATGCCTTTATGGGACATCGCCGTGATTATTTTCGTTTTCATGTTGAACGGCATCCTGCAAAAGGCCATCAAATCTCCTTGGGAAAGACTTCGTTCCGGTTCGACCTGGGATTTGAGCACTTCCCTGATCTTGACAGGCGTGTTTTCCCTGGCGGCGGCTATTTGGCTCAGCGGCTTCCTGGCCTTTGTGGCCGTGGTGGCGGGCTTGGCGTTGGTCGGTGTCGGCGCTTGGAAGCGTCTCCCGTATAATAATATTCGTGACGATGTGACGGCGGAGAATCTGCAAACTGAGCTTGCAAAGCAAAACGATGAGACCTTGCCGAGCCTTGTCTCTTTGGATTCACTCGCGACATCCGCGATTAATGAATCCCGCAGTTCCCTAAATCCCGTTACCCGAGCCGTGAACAGTTATGTGGGAAACAAGCTGCTGGGTTCGAAATTCAACTTAAAGCACGTTCTGGTGGAAAGCGGCGATAACCGGCGATTCAACGCTTCGTTTGTACTGCATCGCCGTGCCCCGGCCGAGAACAGCGTTGCCGGGGAAGAGGCTTGGCTGCTGATCGGGGTCCCCGGCTATTTACGCAAGTGGGTTGCTCAAACAAGCCCTGAGTTTCCCAAATGGTACGACCCAATCATTTCTATTTATGTACAAGCCATGGTGGTGGCCAAGTTGGCCGGATTACTGGAAACCTCACGGCGGCTGCAAAAATCCGCGGATAAAAATGAGGACTTGGCGTTTGATTTTGAACAGGCTTTTGAAACGGAAGCGGCCGCCGCTTTGCGGAACCACGGCGCCAGGCTGCCGGAGGAAGCGTTTAAAACGTTGGACCCGAAAGTCCCGGTGTTTCTTACCGTGGGGCAGGTAACCCGTTTGTTGGAAGGGGCGCGGCGTAAATTGCGGGCCGCCGATCCGGCGTATGATGCGCAACAAAATCCTTTTGCATCCGTCCTGGGTGATTTGGACACCTTGGTGCGTTCCGGGCATGTTCCGGCCGTTGAAAAAGTCCTGGCGGCTTTGCAGCGTGCGGTGCATGATCCGGAATTTGAACAAAAACTCAACGACCCGGCGTTGGCCAATATGCTGCGCGCCGCCGCCGGGAATATGGAAATGTTAAACAAAAGCGGCAATACGCAGCTTCTGCAGGCTCACGTCCAAAACGTGATCTCCCTGATTTTACGGCATGAAATCGTTTTGCCGGAAACGACGCTGCGGGGTTCGGCGGACAAGATCGATTTTCGAGTCATGGGCAATGAGTTTGAAAAAAATGATTTAAAGGCGGCAATCGCCGAGCTTAAGCGTCGGACCGATCCCGCACAACCGTCCGTTGATGAAATGCTTGGCGTTTTAAACCGGGTTTTGTTGGGAAGGATGGAATCCGCAGACGGGATGAAGTTGCTCGATTATCTGGAAGCCGCGGCGCGCCAAGATGCCGCCGATCCGTTGACCGTACAGCTCGGCTTCAATGCCAACGGCGTTATCGGTGCCGTTGTTACCGGCCGATTGCTCCTGGATCAGGCGACCTTCACCGTGGAGGCTGCCCTTCAAAGCGGAGACCAAGCCAAGCGCTCCGGAATCCGCGGCCAGGTGATTTATCCGGAAGTGCTGACAGTGGCGGCCCCGACTGAAGAAGTTTTGCGGAACCTCCTCAATGGGCCGCTGTCGCCGCAGGTGGAGATCGGCGTTTACCCGGGCAAGGCGCCGAAGCCCTTTTTGCCCAAATCGGCGGAAATGCAGGGAGAGATCGGCGAATTTTTGGAGAAAGCTGTCTTCTTTCAGGACGAACTTTTTAACGACAGCGGGATCGTGCAGGCACACGCCGAATACAAGCTCAACCCGAGCATCGCAGCCTACAAGCGTTTGGTGCGTGCGATGTTGTTTGCCCTCAACCATGAACGGGTGGCGATACTCAAGTTGACGCCCGGTGACGAAAA
This sequence comes from Candidatus Firestoneibacteriota bacterium, assembly GCA_013335425.1. Taxonomy (GTDB): domain Bacteria; phylum Oederibacteriota; class JAAXVQ01; order JAAXVQ01; family JAAXVQ01; genus JAAXVQ01. The sequence continues at coordinate 8,958 of JAAXVQ010000056.1, forward strand.
ACAGGAACGGAAAGCGCGCTATGTGGAGGCGCTGCAAGCCATGTTGCGCATGTTTGCGAAATCGGAATTGTTTGAAGGACGGTTGGAACGCATCGGCGCTTTCGGCGACATGGATATTTATGTACCGAAAAACATTGGCGCCGGCAGCAAGCACTGGGTGAAATGTTTGCTGGAAGCGGCCGACCAGTTTAACGAAGAAGACAACAATGTGCAAAAACCCGGTGGGCCGAAAAAACCGCGGGTGGAATGGACGCCTGCGGAAGAACGAGAATATTTGCGCGAACGGAACATTCACTTCCAAAGCACGCAATCGGCTGCCTAAAACCGGAAGTTATAGGCCGTACTGATCATAAAAAAACGAGGCCCGGACTCG
>JAAXVQ010000401.1 GCA_013335425.1 Candidatus Firestoneibacteriota bacterium
TGAATAATATCCTCGCCGGGAAAGTCCGCTTATCACGATAAAACGCGTCCTCGGGTTTTGTCAAGTTTTTCAGAGGTTGGAGGAAGGCATCGGCATTTTAGGCCAAGAACATTCAACGTATGCCGGAACGAACCACGCTCGTTGCTTGTCAAGATTTTCCGACGGGCTAAAAACGCTTTGCCGAATCCCTTCTCTAGGAGCCTGTCGGACTTTCTCCTCAGAGATGGTATAATAGCGCCGTTATCCCCCTTTTGCAAAGGGGGATAACACACAGGCACCTTTATTCGTGAGCCATTCGGAGCGGTATTTGGATCTTTCGAAGATTTAAGTCCGACAGGCTCCTAGGAGGAAATAAACGGCGGTTGAGGTCGGCTGCTGCGCCGGACCGTAGTCTAACGGGTGCCCCTCGGCGGTTTTAGGCACCTGCCGGAAAACAATATATCCGTTTCTACGGCAGGGATAAATGCTATGATGAGTTTGACTTGGTCTCGCACCCGGAGGGTTCAGCCATGTCGATTATTTCAGGAGGTTACGCATGCACGCCTATCCTGTTAAGGTCCACCTCAGTGACACGGATGTAACCGGACAAGTCTATTACGCCAAACCCTTGGAGTGGTTGGAGTGGTGTCGGGTGGATTGGTTCACGCGGCACTACGGAAATTTTTTAAACTATGTGGAAACCAACGGTCTGACCTTCTTCCCCGCCAGAGCCGTGGTGGATTATAAAAAGCCCATCTTCTTCAACGACGAACTGGTGGTGGAACTCCGTGTCAAAGAAATTAAAAAAATTTCTTTTATATTTGCCTACACCCTAAAGCGCGTCCACGAGACCGTACTTAAAAGTGAGATTACCATGGTTTGCTTTGATGTGCGCAAGAAGTCCTTGGCCGCCCTGCCCGGGCACTTGCTGGAAGATTTGAAGTCCTTGGAACCGGCTGCGGTTTAGGCTTGCCCCGTCCCACCCTGATCTTGGGTCCGGGTAAGTTTATAACGCCGGATCAGCGCGTTGAGTTGTTCACGCATGATACCGATGGCGCGCGCCGTGCGCGAACGATTCCAATGGTGTTGGTTCAAATGATGTCCCAAGTAGACCCGGTGAAATTCCAGCATCAACTTTTCCTTGGCTTCACGGTAAGGTTGGTCCAAGGAAGCTCCGGGCAAGGGCAGCGCCGCTGGGGGCGTGAATCCCGGAGAAAAATTTTTCAATTCCAAAACCGATTCCGAACAATTCCGAACAGCCGCCTCCAGGCGGATTTTCAGTTCTCGGACATTTTCGCTCCAAGAGGCGCCTTGCAATGCCGGAAAAACCTCCGGCGCCACGCGCTGGATTTTCCGTCCGTAGAGCGCGTTGAATTTCTGGATAAAATACCAAGCCAACGCCGGAATATCTTCGGCATGGTCGCGCAGCGGCGGCAGGCACAGTGTGGAGCCGCTCAAGCGCAGCCAGAGATTACGGTGAAATTTTCCGGCCGCGCTCTTGGCTTCCAGGTTTTGCTTCGTAGCCGCCAGGATCTGAACCTCTCCGGTCGCGCCCAAACCTGTTTTAGCTTCCAGCAACGCCCAGAGGTTCTCTTGTTGCTCGGGCGGCAGATCGCCGATTTCCTTTAGAAAAACCACTCCCCCCGAAGCTTCCCGCTGGAGGCTTTCTCGGCTAAACCGGTCGGCGGCCAAAGCGGCCGCTTGCAGGGTGATATACGGTCGGGTTTTTCGCGGTCCCAGCCGGTGAATCAACGACGCCGCCAAACTCTTGCCCGTACCCGGTTCACCCATGATCAGCGTATCGGTTTGCGCTTGCGCCAGACGCCATACCGCTTTGGTCACGGAAAGCATCTCGGCCGAGGAGCCGATGAGAGCCGTCTCCCAAACCGGAACCATCGAAGATTTTGTGTCGTTGCTCATGCTGGGGTCCATGCCGTTACCTCACCATCCGCTTGGTCTTGGATAGAAAGCCGTTACTGCCGGGCCTTAAAGCCGCCGTTGAGACCAACTCAGCCGGCCCGTCTAACCGCGGCCATAAAGGCCCTGATCTTGACCGGGTCTTTGATGCCCGGGCGAGATTCCACGCCCGAAGAAACGTCAACCAGATCGGGTTTTACGCGTCGGACGGCATCACCCACATTGGCGGCGTTCAACCCGCCGGACAAAACCAGGGTCTTGGGAAAATGACGCAAAGCCCGGGCAAAAGGCCAGTTGGCTTTCAACCCCGTGCCGCCGGCCGTTGCCGGCGACCAAGCGTCCACCAACAGCGCTCCGGCCCGCGGCGCCGGATCACGCCGGGGCGCGGCCTCGCCCGGTCGCGGCCGCAGGGCTTTCACGATCTGCGCGGGATGAAAATGGCGCAGATAATCTTCGTCTTCGCAACCGTGGAACTGCAATCGGTCCAAATGCAGGTCACGCGCCAAAGCCAGCACCCACCGCCAGGGTTGATCGACGAAAACACCCCAACGCAGCACCGTGGTGGGCGCGGCCGCCAACACCCGGCGTGCTTGTTCGGGGGTTACCCGGCGCGGCGAAGGCGCGAACACGACCCCCAGGGCCTGCGCGCCGGCCCGCACCGCGGCGCGCGCATCCGCGCCCCGGGTCAAACCGCAAATT
>JAAXVQ010000402.1 GCA_013335425.1 Candidatus Firestoneibacteriota bacterium
GGCCGGGGCGTTCCCGTTTTTTTTCGCTTGGAGACACGGGTTGAACCGTTGACACGCACGGCGCCTGCCGGGGCGGTCATTGGGCGGTCTCGCGTACGGAATAACCTGCGTTTTGGATCACGCGGGCGAGCACGGCACGTTCCAGATGCGTGCCGTGTACCACCACGCTGCCGTCGACCAAGTTGACCTCAACCCGCCGCACTCCGGCGGTTGCCAGCAGGTCGCGTTTTACATGGTTGACGCAATTGTTGCAGGTCATGCCCCCTACGGAAAACAACAGCGTCTCGGGCGCGGTCCTGCGGGAAGCCCACCAACCGCGCAGGGCCAGACGGGCGTCGGCGATACCCCATTTGAGCATAAACGCCAAAAGGAAAACAGCCGCACCCGGCGCCAACCAGGTGTTCCAGAAGGTGGCGGTTTCGTGGTGATGTGCCATGAAATGAGTCGCGTTCGCGCCGCCGGAAACGAACAAAACGTCGAAAAGTAATCCGGCGCCGATGCTGCCCGCGATTACCACGGTAAGATACAAAGCCAGGATTTTCTTGCCGAAGGCTTTCAAAATGGCGGCCACTGTGGCCACGTTGGTGGCCACTCCCGACATCAGAAATACCAATGCTGAACCCCAAGGCAAGCCGGTTTGCACCAAGGCGGCGGCAATCGCTACGGATCCGGTTGAGCAAACATACAAAGGACTGGCGATGACCAGCATCAGCAGCATGCCTCCCAATCCTTGCAGGATGGGCAGGTTGGCTACGAAATCGCGGGGAATCAGCGTGCTGATGGCGGCGGCCAGCAGCACGCCCAGGGTGAGGTACCGGTAAATGGTCCGCAGCAAATCTTCCAAAGCGTAATTCCAAAAACGGGAGAGCCAGGAGGCCTGCGCAGGCAGGGCGCAAGCGCCCCCGTCGGCGGCTGCGGTCGGAACAGGGGAAACAGTATGCAGCCGGTCCGTCAACCATCCGCCGGTTACGCCCATGATGACCGCGGCGCCGACCCTGAAAAGCGCCAGCGGCCAGCCCAGAAACCCGGCGGTCACCATCAGCGAATCCGCGCCGGTTTCGGGCGTGGTGATGAGAAAACCGACCGTGGCGCCCGGACTGGCGCCGTCCCGGCGCAGCCCCATGGCCGTGGGGACCACCCCGCAGGAGCATAAGGGCAAAGGCAAACCGAAGATCACGGCTTTTAAAATGCTGCCCAAGCCCGCGCGCCCGATGTGATGGTGGATGAAATCCGCCGGGAGCAACAGCTTGAGCAGCGCGGAAATGGCGGCGCCGGCCAAGAGCCAGGGCGCCAAGTTTACCAGAATATTCCATAATTCCAAACCATAGCGGAGCAACATGACTTTTTTCCTCCTAATGCCTTAAACTTTATCGTTTGAACGATTGTTCAAATGATAAAGTTTAACAACCCTGATGTCAAGGGGGAAATCAACGGGGGCGAAGGCGGGAAACGGGTTCGACGCGGGAACCGGGAACGAGGTCCAAACCGCCTTCGCGGGGCACGGCGCCCGTGACGCGGACCACATCGCCGCGGCGCAAAGTTAAAAAGTTCCGGTTTTCCGGCGTGGCCAGTTCGGGTTTTAAAGCCAGGCTCAGCCGCCCCGAAATGCCGCAGGCGAGGAGACGCACGCGCCGGTTTTTGGACAACAGCGGATCGGAAACGATACGGAAAATATCCGGGCTCATTGGAGGCGGATTAATCCCGGGCGCGCCGAAAATGAAGGCGCTCATTTTCAGGGCGTCTTTTTTAAACTTTAACCTGCGGACCAAGTCGCGCACCAAAGGCGGCAACTCCCACGTTTCTTCAATGTGACAGGTTTCTCCGGGCTTGTTTAGGGCCGGGCAAGGGCCGGGTTGCAGGCAAGGGTAAAGCAGCGGCACGCCCTGGGCGACCAGACGGTCGCGTACGGCCATGAGATCGCGCGAGGTTGAGGTTAGGGCCGGGTCCAACAACACCAAGGTTCCGCCAGGCTGGAGGCGCTCAAGCCAGGGAGAAATCAATTTCACCCGTTTGGCTACGCGGTCCTGTTCATCATTCCAGAGTTCGTTGAGTAAATGTCCGGCTAGGATGCAATCGAAACGGCCCGGGGGCAATTCAGGGCGGGTTAGAGGATCCCAATGCCGGATTTCGGCATTTTTCCCAGCCTGGGCAGCCAATTTTTTAACCAATGCTAGCGCACCCTGACTGCGGTCGGCAAAGGTGACGGTTTTGGCCCCCGCATCCCAAGCCGCGGCTCCCACGGGTCCGGGGCCCGAACCCAAATCCAGCACAGTTTGCGGCGCTTTGGGCAAAGTTCGTAAAAGTTGGCGCGCTTGGAGATAAGAAAGAGGCCAGTAATACAGCAGGTAGGCGCCCAGCAAAAAGGGATCGGAAAAATACTTAGCTCCGGCCAAATCGCGGTCGCGGGTCAGGCCTTGGGAAAGAGTTTGCACGGCCATCGCGATTTGCGCAGCCTCGACTGAGTTTAAACGGTCAGGCGCCCCCGGCGCCCGATGGCCGGCGCGGCGCCAGACATTGAGCAGTCGCGGTATCCATTGCGCCAGATCCGCGCCGGGGTTTTGGGCAGGGGAGTTCATATAATGCCTGGCTATGAA
>JAAXVQ010000403.1 GCA_013335425.1 Candidatus Firestoneibacteriota bacterium
CCCATGGACCCGGTATTGCTCGCCCGCATTCAGTTTGCCTTAACCGTCGGCTTTCACTTTATCTTCCCCCCCATCACCATCGGTCTGGCTTGGATTTTGGTCGTCTTGGAAACGGTGGGTTGGCGTACCCAAAATCCCGTGTATGTGAAAACTGCAAAATTTTTCGGTGAGCTTCTGGCCATCACCTTTGCCGTAGGCGTGGCCACGGGCATCACCATGGAATTTCAATTCGGCACCAACTGGGCGCAATACGCCAAATTCGTCGGCGATATCTTCGGGGCGCCTTTGGCCGCCGAAGCCGTCATTGCCTTCTTTCTCGAATCCACCTTCATCGGGCTGTACCTTTTCGGGCGCAACCGGGTCTCCCGGGGCGTGCATTGGTTTTCCTGTTTGATGGTGGCCGTGGGTTCCACCCTCTCCGCGTTTTGGATTTTGGTGGCCAATTCCTGGCAACAGACCCCGGCCGGCTTCGTGCTGCGAAACCAACGCGCCGAATTGACGGATTTTGCGGCCGCGGTGTTTAACCCTTCCACTCTCCCCCGGTTTCTGCACACTATGGACGCGGCCCTGATCACCGGCGCTTTTTTCACGGCCGGGATTGCGGCTTACCTTCTTCTGAAAAAACGTGATTCCCAGACCGGACGCGCAGCCCTAAGCGTGGCGCTGATAACAGCCGCGCTTTTTTCCCTGCTGGCGCTGTTCCACTCCGGGCATGCGCACGCTAAGCAGGTGCTGGCCACCCAACCCGCCAAATTCGCCGCGCTGGAAGGCGTCAACGAAACCACGGACGATGCGCCCTTGGTGCTGCTGGGCCTGCCGGGTGCGGAACCCAAGCGCATCCGCCCCCTGCTGACCCTGCCGCATATCACCGGCTGGTTGGCCAACGGCTTCACGAAAAAGCCCATCGCCGGACTGAGCAGTTTCAAAAACGAAGACCTGCCCCCGGTCTTTCTGCCCTTTGCGGCTTACCATATCATGATCGGTCTCGGTTGCCTATTTATCGGCGTCTCCGTCTTGGGCGTGTGGCTGCTGGCCACCCGACGGCTCTGGAAGGCCACTTGGTTTTTATTCCTGCTGGTCCCGACCATTCCCCTGCCGGTGATCAATTGTCAGTTGGGCTGGATCGCGGCCGAGGTGGGGCGCCAGCCTTGGATCGTCTACAACTTGCTGCGCACGCGGGACGCCATTTCCCTCTCCGTGCCGGCCGGGCAAATCCTCTTTTCCCTGCTGCTTTTCGGTTCGCTTTATTTCGTGCTGGGTTGCCTGTACGTTTTCCTCATCGCCAAACGCGTCCAAACCCAAGTTGCGCGCGAACTTAAGGAGGTGGCCTGACCATGGATTTAAACGCCGTCTGGTTTCTGCTGATCGCCGTCTTGCTGGCCGGGTACGCGGCCTTGGACGGATTTGACCTGGGTGCCGGCATGCTGCACCTGTTCGCACGTACCGAAGAAGAACGCCGGGTGAACCTAAACGCCATCGGCCCGGTCTGGGACGGCAATGAAGTCTGGCTCTTGACCGGCGGGGGCGCGCTTTTCGCCGCCTTTCCGCCCGTATACGCCTATGTGTTCAGCAGCTTTTATCTGGCGCTGATGCTGCTGTTGGTGGCGCTCATTTTCCGTGCGGTTTCGTTTGAGTTCCGCAAACAGGTCGATTCCCCCGCTTGGCGGAAACTTTGGGATGGAGCCTTCGGTTTGGGCAGCTTTCTGGCGGCCTTGCTGGTGGGGATCGCCTTCGGCAATATTCTCCACGGCGTGCCCTTGACCGCCGACGGCCGCTTTGACGGCAACTTTTTCACGCTCCTGCACCCTTATGCGATCCTGGTGGGCTTGGTGGGTTTGGCGGCTTTTCTCCAACATGGCGCGATTTTCGTAGCCCTAAAATCCCAAGGCGCCTTGCAGGCGCGCATGGCCAAGGTGGCCCCTGCCGCCTGGATGGCCCTGGTGCTGCTGGTCATGGCCGTGCTGAGCGTCACCTTTTTTTCAGCCAAATTTTTATACGAGGGCATTCTGAAAAAACCCTTTTTCTGGATAACGTTTATCGGCTTCTGGGTGTCGATTTTGGGCGTGCCCCTGGCCGTGAAAGTCGGAAAATTCGGCCGAGCCTGGACCGCTTCGTTTGCTTCCATTGTTTGCCTGATGGGCTTGGGCTTCACCGCCCTGTTTCCGCGCTTGGTGCCCTCTTCCCTCGATCTGGCCCACAGCCTGACGGCTTACAACGCCGCCTCCACGCCGAAAACGCTGCTGGTGATGTTCAGCATCGCGGCCGTGGGCGTGCCGATTGTGATTGGGTATACGATTTTTGCCTACCGGGTTTTCCGCGGCAAAGTGAGTTTGGATAACGAAAGCTATTAGGAACTTGGGCCTTTAGTCGGCTGCCGCCTATTTTACCATCGTACCGACGGCAGCCGGTAACCAGCGTCAGTGATGTTTTTTACAGACCCCGGATAAAATATTTCGTGGCGAAGAACGAAAGCTAAAAACAACGCCTCATCATAGAACAGAGGCGGGGGTTCGGGGGCGAAGCACCCCGACTAAGTTAGGAAGGAAAGCAAAACGCATCGGCGTTTGCGTCAGGGAAACCTGTGGTTTCCCT
>JAAXVQ010000057.1 GCA_013335425.1 Candidatus Firestoneibacteriota bacterium
GTGCGTTCTAAATGCCCGGGAATTCGGATACGGTACTGTGGTCCTGCAATCCGGGGAAGATCCGGGTTTGACGCCGGAGCGGATTGCCGGCCTGGTATCTTGGATCAAACAAAAAACCGGGCTGGCTGTTACGCTGTCTTTGGGGGAGCAGAGTGAGGAGGTTTTTCGCCTTTGGCGAGAAGCCGGCGCGGATCGATACTTGCTTAGGGTAGAAACTACAGACGAAGCGCTCATGCAAGTGATCCATCCCGGGGAGCCTCATGGGTCCAGGAAAGCCAACTTGGAGAGACTGTTCCAATTAGGATATGAAACAGGCTCCGGCGTCATGGTTGGTATTCCGGGGCAAACCTACTCTATTTTGGCCAGAGATTTAGTCTGGTTTCGGGAAAGGGACTTTGATATGATTGGCCTGGGACCTTATCTTCCGCATCCGGATACTCCCTTGGCCGGATTTAAAAGCGATCATCCAAATCAAACTTTGGCTGATGAATTAACCACTCATAAGGCAATTGCTTTGACCAGGATAATGTGTCCGGACGCCAATCTGCCGGCGACTACGGCCTTGGCGACGATCAACCGTTCTGATGGAAGGGAAGTCGCCTTACAGCGTGGGGCCAATGTCGTTATGCCTAATTTAACCCCAGTTCAATATCGTAGCCTTTATGAAATATATCCTTCCAAAGCCTGTATAAATGAAACTGCTGATATTTGTCAAGGTTGTTTAGGTGGAAGAATTAATTCCATTGGTAGGAAAATAGGCGTTGGTCCAGGATCAAGAAAAAGTAAATTGAATTCAAAGGAAAAAAACATGAAATGAATGTAATTATTAATTACACTGAATGCATATTTCATACTTTAATATTTTCATATAGACATGAATTATTTACTTGAAGAATATTGTTTTTTTATTTTATATAAAATAATTAAATAACACATCAATTAGGAATAATCATGGAATATAGAAACGAAAAAGATTTTATTGGGGAAATAAAAATACCTATCGATGCATTTTGGGGTATCCATACTGCTAGAGCTTTGGAGAATTTCTCGGTATCGGGTATTTTGGTAAATAGAGAATTAGTTCATGCGTTTGGAGAAGTTAAATTGGCTTGTGCGAGAGTTAATTATCGATTGGGATATTTAAGTGAGGAAATTTTTGTTCCACTTAGCCAAGCTTGTATGGAAATGTCTCGGGGTGAATTAGATAAATGGATCGTGGTTGATGCTTTTCAAGGCGGGGCCGGTACTAGCACCAATTTGAATATTTGCGAAGTTCTGGCCAATCGTGTGTTGCGTATTTTGGGCAAAGAGATGGGTTTATATAAATTTTGCGATCCCTTTGAACATGTCAATCTCCATCAATCGACCAACGATGTGTATCCTACTGCGCTGAAGGTGGCCGCATTAAAATCTTTGACTGCTCTGGAGGCGGCGGTTAACCGCACCCAAGAACTGCTGCAAGGCAAAGAAAATGAATTTGCCGATGTGCTGAAAATGGGAAGAACCGAACTTATGGATGCCATACCCATGACTTTGGGTCGTACCTTTGGCGCTTGGGCTGATGCCTTAAGCCGTGACCGTTGGAGGATTTTTAAAGCTACCGAGCGTCTGCGGGTTGTGAATTTGGGAGGCACGGCTTTGGGAACCGGTCTGGGCGCGCCCAAGAAATATATTTTGGCGGTAGTGGACGAACTCAAGGCCATATCGGGATTGCCGGTAGCCAGGGCGGAGAATCTGGTCGACAACACCCAAAATCAGGATGTGTTCGTGGAAATCATGGGCATGCTCAAAGCTCATGCCGTCAACTTGATGAAGCTGGCCGGTGACCTGCGGCTCTTGGCCATGGGGCCGCAGGGCGGCTTGGCCGAGATCGAGCTGCCGGCGCTTCAAGCCGGATCGTCGCTGATGCCCGGCAAGGTGAATCCCGTCATCCCCGAGATGCTCACTCAAATTGGAATTCAGGTCATGGCCGCTGATCAAGCCGTGTCCTGGGCGGCGGCTTCCGGCCAACTTGAGCTCAATGCCTTTTTACCTTTGATTGCCCACCATGTCCTTTCTGCCCTGGAGTTGTTGACCCGCGGCAATGTCTTGGCGGCCCAAAAGATGTTGCCGGATATCCGCGCCAACCGCGCGCGTTGCGCACAATGGGTATTAAAAAGCGAGGCAGTGGCCACGGTGCTTGTGCCGTTGATCGGGTATCACCAAGCTGCATGTGTGGCGGAGCTAATGAAAGAAGGGGATCGGGATTTTATTTCTGCGGCTGTTGAAGTAACGGGATTTTCGCGGGAAAAAATAGAGACCATGATCACGCCAGCCAAACTCAATGAATTGGGCTTTTCAGATGCGGAAAAGCGATAAAAATATTACACTTAAAGGTGTAACTTTTTACATTTGAAATAAAAGGGGAAAAATGAACGAACATGATCGCTGGATGCGCCTGGCTGTGCGCAAAGCGCTGGCTGGGGTTGCCAAGGGCCAAACGCCTTTCGGAGCCGCCATTGTTCGGCAAGGCCGATTGGTTGCCTGCGCCCACAATCAAGTGTGGCAACGATCGGATATTACCGCGCATGCTGAAATTTCGGCCTTGCGCCAAGCAGGCAGGAAACTGCAAACCCTGCACTTGAAAGGGGCGATTTTATACTCGACCTGCGAACCCTGTCCCATGTGCCTAAGCGCCTGTCACTGGGCGCAGATCAAGACCATCTATTACGGTGCCGGCATTAAAGATGCGGCGCATTTTGGTTTTAATGAACTTAAAATTTCCAACCAACAAATGGCGGATCTGGGAAAAATTAAATTGGAATTACATGCGGGCTTATTACGCCGTGAGTGCCTGGAGGTTTTTCAAGTTTGGCGGGCATCGCAAGCCCACCAAGCGTACTGACGGGAGCGATTTTTATTGAAATATTACTTTTTTGTATCACGGTTAGAAACCCTTTATTTTTAAGGATAATATTTAAACGGAGTGAGCGAAAAAATGCAGGAAACACCCCGAGGCATGCGTTTGCATATTGGTCTGTTCGGCCGTAGGAACGTAGGGAAATCTTCTCTGCTCAACGCGCTGGTGGGACAGGAAGTTTCGATTGTCTCTGAAATTCCCGGCACGACCACGGATGTGGTCACCAAACCCATGGAGCTCAAACCCTTGGGACCGGTTTTGTTTTTAGATACGGCCGGTGTCGATGATTCGGGAGTACTGGGCCTTAAACGTCTTGAAAAAAGTCTGGCTGCGTTTGAACGCACGGATTTGGTTTTTTTAGTCAGCGACGGTGCCTGGGACGAGTATGAGAAACATATCGCGGACAACTGCCGGGAGCACGGCATTCCGGTGATCGCCGTAATGAATAAAATCGATGCTTGGCAGCCGGCCGAAGCGTTTCTTAATATTGTACGTGCCCAAGTGCCCGAGGTGGTTTTTGTCTCCGCTGTCCAAAAAAGCGGACTCGATGAGTTGCGCCAAGCGGTGGTGCGCAACGCACCCAAAGATTTTTTAGACAATCCCGCCTTGGTCTCGGATTTGATAGGGCCGGGAGATCAAGTGGTCTTGGTCGTTCCCATTGATTTGGAAGCGCCCAAAGGGCGTTTGATTTTGCCACAGGTCCAAGTCATTCGCGAGGTCTTGGACGCCGATGCCTGCGCCCTGGTGGTTAAGGAACGTGAGTTGGGGGATTTGATGGGGAAGTTGAAGGCTAAACCGACCTTGGTTATCACGGACAGCCAAGTGATGCTAAAAGTAAATGCGAACTTGCCGGTGGATGTAAAAATGACCAGTTTTTCAGTTCTTTTCGCAAGGTGGAAAGGGGATTTGGAAACCTTTGTGCAAGGGGTTCATGCCCTTGACGCCTTGCCGGAAAACGCCAAAATTTTGGTCTTGGAAGCTTGCAGCCATCATCCCATAGGTGATGATATCGGCCGGGTAAAAATTCCGCGTTGGTTGCGGCAATATACTGGTAAAAAACTGGAATTCATCTTTGCGGCAGGACATGATTTTCCGGCGGACCTTTCACCGTATCACCTGATTTTGCACTGTGGGGCCTGCATGACCAACCGCCGGGAAGTTTTAGGCAGGATTATGGCCGCCCGAAAGCAAAAAATCCCCATTACCAATTACGGCTTGGTCATTGCCAAATCCCAAGGCATGCTTGAGAGAATTTTATCTCCCTTTGCAGCATTTGCCTGATTTCGGCGGCGGTAATCCAACTTGCGGGTAATGCTTGAGTTATGCTAAACTCTGGAAATGAGGCCGATCACTGCACGAAATTTTGAGCTCTGGTTTCCGCTGCCGTTGGGTTTGCTCGCCGGCGGCGGAGCGGGCCTGTTGGCCTATTGGCTGTTGCCCGGATTGGCTATAACCGGATTGATTCTGGTTGCCGCGTTGGTGTCGGCCGCTGCGGCGGGGATTGCCGGAATTTATATGCAACGCAAAGGGTTGGGTGAAATTGCCAGACTTTTAACACGTATTGGTGCAGGGCAGAACGTCTCGGAACACCTGCATCACGGATTTCCCGCCGAACTTCAAACCGAGATCAAAGGCGTGCAGGACACTTGGGCGAAAGATCGCAGTCAGTTGACGGCACAGTTGGAAAATCTCCGCCAGGCGTCCCAAGAGCAGGTTTCGGTCTCCATGCAAGGACTCGCGCTTTTGGAAAATCATCTGGAAAAAATCCGAAAAAAGGCGAAGTCCGGGGAAAACACTTTGGAACGCCTCGGAAAAATCATCACCATCAATAAATCGTTGATTGCTTCGGACGTGGAAATGAGCAGCTCAGTGCACGAAATTGCGGCTGACGTAAAACTGGCCAGCCAAACCGCCAATGACGGCATTAAAAGCGTGGGTCATGAAATCCGGGCCATGAGCGATCTGCGCACCACCGTTGGGTCCTCAACCTCCATTATCGCCGAGTTCAACAACTTGGCCAAACATATCCAGGAGTTTGTGACGCGCATCGGCGGGATCAGCCGACAGACGCATCTGCTCTCGCTCAATGCCGGGATAGAAGCGGCGCGCGCCGGCGAGTCCGGGCGCGGTTTTGCGGTGGTCGCCTCTGAGATTCGGACCTTATCCGAGAGTTCGAAACAGGCCACTGTGGAAGTGACGGGTTTGATCCATGAAATCCACCGGCGCACGGACGAGGTGATCAAAATCCTGAAAAATACGGATAAACTTGAGGAAAACATTAAAGTCGTCTATACGGCCGGGGACACCTTCATGAATATCGTGCGCGGGGTAAAGGAAATTGATGCGCGCGTCAATCATATTGAACAACTTATCGATGAAAGCGCCACGGACGGTCAGTTGATAGACCGGATGCTGTCCGAATTGAAGCAGGACATGGATGAAAGCCGGGACATGGAACAAGAGCCGGATTCCGAAATGGATGAGTACCTGCGCCATTGGCGGCAACGGCTTGAGCTTTTCAGGAGGAATACCTTCCCGAGGGGAGAATGAACGCTTGACGCAGGCTTGAATTCCTTTTAAATTATACGGGGGGCTTATGAGCGGACTCACACTGAATATTGAAATGTTGGGCGCCAAACAGGATATAGCGGTGGTGAGGATGTCGGGGTATATCGACACCCATAGCGGCCCCGGCTTGGCGCAGGCACTCAATAAAATTTTTGAAGGCAAATGCAATAAGATTGTCTGCGATTTGGAAAATGTCAATTACATCAGCAGCGCGGGCTGGGGCGTTTTCATCGGCGAAATCGGAAGGGTGCGCAACTTGGGCGGGGATTTGAAACTTGCCGCCATGTTGCCCGAGGTCGAAGAGGTATACAAAGTTCTGGAATTCGACGTGATTTTAAAACATTATCCGGACCTCGATGAAGCCTTGCGTCATTTCAATTAAGCTTTCCCCCGATGCGGTTTTATCCGCATGCCAATTTACGCTGGGCCCATTGGAAACCAACACGTATGTGATTTGGAATCCCGCGTCCCGGGACGCGCTGGTGATAGATCCGGGGGACGCGCCGCCGGAGTTTTGGGCGTGGCTGCGCGCCCGGCGGTTGCAGGTCGAAAAAATCATCAACACCCACGGACACGCGGATCATATCGCAGGCAATGCCGCCATAAAGCACATGACCGGCGCCGCTTTGTGGATTCATGCGGCGGATCGGCACCTGTTGACCGATCCGGCAGCCAATTTGTCTTTGGGGCTGGGACAGGGCTTGATTTCGCCCACGGCCGATGAGGTTTTCGGTCGCGATGGGTCATGTATATTGGGGGACACGGTTTTTAAAGTCTTGGAAACCCCCGGGCATACGCCGGGTTCGGTATGTTTGCTTGTCGGAGATACCTTGTTTTCAGGAGATACGCTCTTTGCCGGAACCGCAGGGCGGACCGATTTGCCGGGTGGGGATTTTAGGCTATTGCAGCGTAGTTTGAAAACCCTAAGAACCCTGCCGAAGGAACTCCAGGTCCTTCCCGGTCATGGGGCTCCCACTATTTTGGGACGCGAAATCGCCACCAATCCATTTCTTCAAGAAGGCCGGTATGATGAAACTTAACTGGATAGTACCGTTTTTTCTTCTAAATATTTGGAGCGTTCCCCTATGGGGTGAATCCCTTACCGGGGAAGCGCCGCCTGATTTTTCCCCGAAACCTGAAGTTCAAAAAGCCCGTTTTGAAGGTTTGCGCGACTTTAACGAGGGCGCGGTTTTTTTGCTGCAGCGTTACGCCTCCTTGGAAGCTGTTGTGGGGGCTCTGCAGGCCGGGCGGCAGGAAAATCAGGCATTGGCCATCGGGGCAGCCTCTTTAATTCCCGGCGTGGGGCAGATGATCAACGGGGATTATTCCCAAGGCGGGTTGTTGCTTTTCGCCGATTCCGTCGCCGGCATCAACGCCAATCAATTGGCGTTTTCCCGAAAAAAAATTCCGCAGACGGAATGGAGCCTGGGCTATTATTCATCGCTGGCGTTGCGCGATGGGATCATGCTTTATGCGACCTTGCATGCGACCAATGCCAATTACCGGGCTCACCAGAACCGCACCCAAGCACTGTGGACCGGCACGGCCTCGGTACTGCCTGGGGCGGGGCAAGCCATCAACGGACAATGGTGGGAAGCGGCTGGTTTTTTAGGCGCCTATGTGGCTGTCGCAATCTGGGCGGCAAACATGGAAGATCATTTTTATGCAGAACCGGAAAAAGCCACCGCCGGTGTTTCAGACCAACAGTCATCTTGGTCCTTTGCGGTTTTGCCCATGGGTATTATGGTGAGCGCCGCATGGTGACCCGCGCATGAAAATAAGTGGCGTTTCCGTCGATCACGCTTCGACCCGGTTGCCGGCTGACGTTGTTCCGGTTGCCGGCCCTTGGAACCGGTGGGATTGGATCGCGGTCGGGAGCGTATTTCTGGTTGCCCTGGGGTTGCGTGCCGCTTATTGGCTGACCGTGCATCGTGAGATTTGGTTCCGAAATCCCATTATTGATTCCGATCACTTTCACCAATGGGCGCTGAGCATCTTGCGGGGGGACCTGTTGGGAACCGGCGCTTTTGCCCATGGTCCCTTATATGCTTACTTGCTCGCGGGGGTTTACGCATGTCTGGGTCCGGATCCGGCAAGGGCGGCCGGGGTGCAGTTGCTTTTAGGCGCTGTCAGTTGCGGACTGATCTTTTTATTGGCCCGCCGACTTTTTTCCCGCTCTGTGGCCGTGATAGCGGGGTTGGCCCAAGCTGTTTACAGTTTGGCTTTTTTTCATGAAGGTACCCTCTTAACCGCAGTTTTAATCAATTTTCTGAATTTGCTGCTGTTGCTGACCTCCTTTTGGGCCGCGCAACGCCCTGTGGCCAAGCGTTGGCTGCTCCCGGGAATTCTTCTGGGGCTATCCTTTTTGGCCAGGCCGAGTATCGGTATCTATGCGGCGGTGTTGTTGGGTTGGGTGGTTTGGTTGTTTGGTCGGAACAACCGCCGGTACTGCCTGCGTACCGGCGCGGTTTTGGCGGCCACGTTGGCGGTGGTAATCCTGCCGGCCACGATACGCAATGCGGTGGTCATGCATGAGTTCATGCTCAGCGTGCCTCATGGCGGGATGAATTTTTACTTGGGAAATTCCCGCCAAGCCAAGGGGTATCATGTTATTTTGGAAAACAACGCGGGTTTGAACGCCAATAAAATAGCCGATCGCTTTAAGCAGGACGCGGAAGAGGCGCTGGGGCGGAGATTGACTTTTTCCGAATCCAACGCCTACTGGTACCGAAAAGCGTGGCGAGAAATTGCCGAGGATTGGGGACACTGGCAGGAAGTGCTGTCGGCCAAGTTTTTGCTGTTCTTTAACGCTTATGAGTATACCACCAGCCTGAATTATTATGCAGTACGCGAATTGACCCCATTTCTCCAACTGCCTTGGCTCGGGTTTTCTGCGGTGGCGCCGCTGGCCCTGTTGGGCATGGTATGGCTGCGCAAACGGTTCCGGGAATTGCTGCCATTGTACGGTTTTGTCCTGGTTATCCTGGCCGGCAACGTCTTGCTTATGGTTTCTTCGGAATACCGCTATGCGGTCATGCCGGTTCTTTTTATTTTCGCCGCGCAGGGCGGGGCGGAGTTGGTCGCACTGGCCCGGGGCGGGAATTGGACGCGTTTGGGAGCCGCGCTGGTGATGTTGTCGCTCTTTTTCGCTCTGACCCGTCTGGAGTTGCTCAATCAAAACGAGCGTAATTATCACCTGGCGTCGGCCCATTCAAACTTCGGGCATTTGTTGGCCCGGATGGACAATTTCCAGGGTGCGAGCGAGGAATACGGTTTGGCCAAGGAACTGGTTAAATTCCAACCGCAGTACCTGTCGGCAGCTTCTGAAGAATTGGCGGCCGCGTATATTCGTTTGCAGAAGATGGACGAAGCCCGCTGGGAATTGGAAGAAGCCTACGCCTTGACCCCCAAGGAGCTCTCCGTGGTGGACGAGTTGGCCACCGTGGCAACCGCGCAGGGACGTTTTGCCGATGCCGTCGGTTTTCGAAAACAAGCCATTGCGTTGGATTCCGGGCAAGGCAAGTTGTATTTTAATTTGGGGATGACGTATTTGTGGGCCGGACAGGACCGGGAGGCGGATCGCGCCTTTGCCGAGGCCTTGCAACGCTCGCCGGAGTTGGCGGACATCATCGCGCAAAAACGCGCCTTGGTTATGCGCGACCGGAAACTATCCCGCCGGAAAGGACCCTGACGCAGCCATGATCAGGATTTTATCGGATCAGCTTGCCAACCTCATTGCTGCCGGGGAAGTGGTGGAACGCCCGG
>JAAXVQ010000404.1 GCA_013335425.1 Candidatus Firestoneibacteriota bacterium
CTTTGCATTTTTCAATCCCTGGGCATGACCTACATGCTGCATAACGTGACCCCCATGGGC
This sequence comes from Candidatus Firestoneibacteriota bacterium, assembly GCA_013335425.1. Taxonomy (GTDB): domain Bacteria; phylum Oederibacteriota; class JAAXVQ01; order JAAXVQ01; family JAAXVQ01; genus JAAXVQ01. Next base: position 61 of record JAAXVQ010000404.1, read on the forward strand.
GGGGCGTCCATTGTACTTAATTGGGGTATCGGGTTTCAGATTACCACCGTGCTGACCCTCACGTGCGGCACCATTTTCATCATGTGGCTGGGCGAGCAGATTTCGGAGCGGGGCATCGGCAACGGGATGTCCATTTTGATTTTTTCCGGGATTGTGGCGGCAGTACCACGCGAGATTTCAGCCATGTGGTCCTTGTTTGAAGCCGGCACGGTCACTTTGTTTGAACTGGTTTTCTTCTTGTTGATCATGACCGCATTGATTGCGTTAACGGTTGTGATCCAGCAGGCGTACCGCAAGATTCCGGTCCAGTATGCCCAGCGCATTGTAGGGCGAAAAGTGTATCGCGGGCAGTCCACCCAATTGCCTTTGAAAGTCGATTACTCGGGCGTTATCGCGGTTATTTTTGCCAGTTCGGTGTTGGTCACGCCGACCACCATCGCCAAGCTCTTTGAGAACCCCAACAACGCCAATGCGAGTCAGACGTTGATTCAAACCATGATTCAGTACCTTTCCCCGGGGAGCACGCTTTACACCGTGCTGTATGCGATTTTGATTGTTTTCTTCTGTTATTTTTACACGGCCATCACGTTTAACCCCACGGATGTTGCCGAGAACATGAAGAAATACGGCGGGTTTATCCCGGGCCTGCGCCCAGGAAAATCCACGGCCGAGTACATTGATCAGACGTTATCCCGAATTACCCTGGGCGGCGCCTTGGCGGTGTTGGCCATTGCCATTATCCCCGACTTTTTGGCCAAGCGTATGTCCATCGGCTGGTACTTCGGCGGCACGACGCTGCTGATTGTCGTGGGTGTGGCTTTGGACACCATGAAACAGATTGAGTCCCACTTGCTCATGCGGCATTACGAGGGTTTCATGAAGTCGGGCAAATTGAAGAGCCGTTCGGCATCGTTTTAGGGTTACGATTAATTGTGGGGGCGTATTGCGATACGCCCCTACCAAACGGCATTGTTTAAGGACCGGCCATGATTTAGGATTGCGATTAAATTGTATGGGCGTATTGCGATACGCCCATACGGAAAAATATTAAAGGAAAAAAATTATGCGTTTGATCTTCCTGGGCGCCCCGGGCGCAGGCAAAGGCACTTATGCAGCGCAACTTTCCCAGCAACTGGGCATTCCCACCATTTCGACGGGCGATATTTTGCGCGCCAATGTCAAACAAGGAACGCCGCTGGGGTTGGAAGCCAAGTCTTACATGGACAAGGGCGGGCTGGTGCCCGATGAGTTGGTGACGCGCATGCTGGCCGGACGCCTGGGCGAAACGGATGTCAAGCCGGGCTTTATCCTGGATGGTTTTCCCAGGACCTTGGCTCAGGCGCAGAGCTTGGAAACGCTGCTGAAGGAAAAGGGCATCAACTTAAATGCCGTGGTTGACATCGATGTACCCCGGGACGTGATTATTCGCCGCTTGACGGGGCGCCGGATGTGCCCTGGGTGCGGCGCGAACTATAACGTGAACACCAATTTGAAACCCAAACAGGAAGGCATCTGCGATAAGTGCGGCAAGGCCTTGATCACACGCACAGACGACAACGAGGCCACGATTAAAAATCGGTTGCAGGTTTATGAAGAGCAAACCGCGCCGTTGATTGCCTATTATCAAAAGACCGGCTTGCTGAGAACCGTGGCGGCCGAGGGCGAGATAGCCGATATCGTTGCGCGCATCCGCAAAGCGGTGGCTGCCTAGCGTGATTTCGCTTAAAACCGCCGCGGAACTGGGTTTAATGCGCGTTGCGGGCAAGATTGTCGCGGAAGTGCTCCACGGCATGCAGGCACGGGTCAAACCCGGGGTTTCTACTGCCGAACTGGACCGTTGGGCCGAGCAACTGATAGTAGGTCGCAAAGCTGTGCCGGCTTTTAAAGGCTACCGTGGTTTTCCGGCCACGCTTTGTACCTCTCTCAACGGGGAAGTGGTGCACGGTATCCCTTCTGCGGCACGGGTACTCAAAGACGGCGACATCGTCAGCGTGGATGTTGGGGTCCGTTACCGTGAGTGGTATGCGGACGCGGCTTGGACCTACCCGGTCGGCGCGATTACGGCCGAAGCCGAACGCTTGCTGAAGGTAACTCGTGAAAGTTTGGAATTGGGAATTGCCCAAGCGTTGCCGGGCAAACGGTTGATGGATATTGGCCATGCGGTGCAGACGCATGTGGAAGAGGCCGGCTTTTCCGTGGTCCGGGATTTTGTGGGGCACGGCATCGGCCGGGAACTGCATGAAGATCCGCAGATCCCCAATTTTGGCAACGCCGGGCAGGGTGTGAAATTGAAAGCCGGCATGGTATTGGCCATTGAACCCATGGTTAATGCGGGCGGATATGAAGTGAGGGTGCTGGCCGACGGCTGGACTACGGTGACCCAGGACGGTTCCCTCTCAGCGCATTTTGAACATACGGTGGCCCTGCTCGATGGGCAGGCGGAGGTTTTAACGCAATGAAGCGACCGAAAGTTCGGTATCCCACGCGCACTAAGAAACCCGCCAAGCGGGAAGCGGT
>JAAXVQ010000405.1 GCA_013335425.1 Candidatus Firestoneibacteriota bacterium
GCGCGGCTTGATCGGGGTGGTGACCCAGGAAACCATCTTGTTCAACGACACCATCCGCAACAACATTGCTTACGGGTTTCCGGAAGCCGGCCAAGAGCAGGTGGAAGCCGCGGCCCGGGCGGCCAATGCCCATGAATTCATCGTGCACGCCAAAGACGGCTACGAGACCATGATCGGAGAACGAGGGGTCAAGCTTTCGGGCGGACAGCGCCAGCGGCTGGCCATTGCCCGGGCGATCTTAAAAAACCCGCCCATTCTGATTTTGGATGAAGCCACTTCGGCGCTGGACACCGAGTCCGAACGCCTGGTGCAGGACGCCTTGAGCCGTTTGATGCAGCACCGCACCACCTTCGTGATCGCCCATCGGCTCTCCACGGTGCGGCACGCGGACCGCATTATTGTCCTCGACGAAGGGCGAATCGTGGAACATGGACGCCATACGGAATTGATGCGTAAAAAAGGCCTCTATGCCAAATTGGTGCGCATGCAGTTTTTGCACATTTCGGGGGGCAAGGGGTAATGCGTCCGGCGGTTTTTTTAGATCGCGACGGCACCCTCATCCGCGAGGCCGAATATTTAAAGGACCCCGCAGGGGTGGAACTGCTCGCCGGGACCGTGGCCGGCTTGCGCGCCCTGCGCGCGGCCGGGTACGCGTTGGTGGTGACCTCCAACCAATCGGGCGTGGCGCGGGGGTATTTTGACGAAGAGAACGTGCGGCAAGTCAACGGACGTTTGCGCGAGCTGCTCGCCGCACAGCAGGCGGACGTGGACGCGGTTTATTATTGCCCGCATCATCCCCGGGGGAGCGTGCCCGCCTATACCCGGGAATGCGATTGCCGCAAGCCGGCCCCGGGCATGATTTTAGCCGCAACCAAAGATTTGGATTTGGACCCGGCAAGTTCTTGGGTCGTGGGGGACAAGGACCTGGACGTCATTTTCGGAAAAAAGTTGGGATTGAAAACGGTTTTGGTGCTTACCGGCTACGGCGCCGAGACCCGTCAACAAGGTTTTGCACCCGGTCAAGAACCGGACGTTATTTCCGCGGACTTGGCGGCGGCCGCCCAGGCCATCCTGCGTTTTAGTCAACCGCCGGCTTTGCCCAAACGGTGGGGTTTGGCGCGCAAACCCCTGCCCGGCGACGTGGACGATGAATAAAATTTTGATCTGCCGCACCGATGCCATCGGTGATGCCTTGCTGACCCTGCCCGTAGCCACGGCGCTTAAGCGGGCTTGGCCGAAAGTGCGCATAACTTTTTTGGCTTCGGCCTATGCGGCGGACATTTTGGAAGGCCAGCCCGGGGTGGACGAGGTTTGGGCCTATGCGCCCCAAAGCGAGCATCAGGGAAGTCGTGGTCTGAAAAAATTGTCCGCGCGCATCCGCCAAAGCAAATTTGACGCGGCCCTACTGGTGTTTCCCGATCTGCGGATTTCCTGGGCCGTTTGGCGCGGTGGTGTGCCCGTGCGCGTGGGCACCGGGCGGCGTTGGTGGTCGGGACTTTATAACCGGCGGGTGGCACTCAGCCGGGCTCAGGGCGGTTGTCACGAAGCTCAGTTCAATCTGGAGCTGGTGAGCGCACTGGGTGTGCCCGCGGAATTGCAGCCGACGCGCCTGCACCTGGCGCCTGCGGCGCAACGTTGGGCCCAAGACTTTGTCCGCGCCCGGGGCATTAAAGCCGGCGAGCGGTTAGTGGTCGTGCACCCCGGCGGGCGCGGTTCGGCCGCCAATTGGCCCCGGGAGCATTACCGGGCGCTGGTCCAGCGTCTGGTGCAATGGCCTAAAACGCGCGTGCTTTTAACCGGCGCCGCCGCCGAGCAAAACCTGCTCGCCGAGGTGGCGCGCGATTGTTCGCCGGCCCCGGAAATTTTACGCGAAAGCATTTCCTTGAAGCAATTGGCCGCCTTGTTGGCAATGGCCCGGGTGGTGGTTTCGGGTAATACCGGCCCCATGCATGTAGCCGCGGGTCTGCGCATTCCCACGGTTTCGTTTTTCCCGCCGGCCGGGGTCACGGGTCCCGAACGTTGGCAACCTTTGGGCAACCGGCAGGTAATTTTAACGCCCTTGGTGCAAGACGGCAAATGGGATATGTGCACGATTTCTCCAGAGACTGCGGAACAGGCTGTGAAGCGTTTGGCGGGCATGACCCCCAAACCAGGCGGCGGCGTGACCCTCCGACGCGCGGCGGCTAAGGTCCTTCCGTCAGGGCGCAAGCCGAAAAAGCGGGGCGTGAAATAATGCCGGGGCCGCGTTGCGCGAAATTTTTGCTGGGAAGTTTCCTGGGCGGCAGCCTGCTTTCCGGCGGATGCGCCACGGGTCAGACCGCCTTTAATGTCGTTTCAGGTCAAAACACACCCACGCCGGTGGTAACCGCGGAACCGACGGTTACAGTCCCGCTTTCCCCGGCGCAACCCGCAACCGTGTCCGAGCCCACAACCGCGGCAAGCAATGTCACGGAATATACCGTTGGCCCGGGTGAATCACTTTGGCGCATCACCCGCCGGCTGCTGGGGGATGGGAAGTTGTATATCCACGTGGCGCAGGCCAATCATATTTCAGACCCGGCGCTGATTCAACCGG
>JAAXVQ010000058.1 GCA_013335425.1 Candidatus Firestoneibacteriota bacterium
AGTGCCCGGAAGAGCGCTAAGAATTCCGAAACTCAATTGGTATGGCTTATGGATAAATCCACCCAGAACCTGATCCGGGGCATGGCTGCTGGAAACGGTGTCTTGTGGCTCAGCGATGCCATGCTTTCCGGCCGGGGATTGCAAGCCGGCATCGTGCAATCCGCCCTGCAAGCGGTCTGTCCTGAAAAGTTGCTGCAAACACCGGTTGGTTCAGAAGTGGGCAAGCAACCCGAAGGGTTTGTGGCCGGCCTGAGCAATGGGCGGGTCGATAGGGTGAAGGTAGAGGTTACTACCGCAAGCGGAATAAAAGAAGAAGTCTGGGTGGCCAGCCCGGTTATCTTGACTTTAGTAGGAGACCGGGAAGACGCTTTAACGGCGTTTTTACAAGGGCAAGCCTCCGGTTCCCAGGTGGCGGCCTTGCCTTTCAATGGTGCATATTTTGAAGCTTTACCTAAGGGCATGATGTCGGATTTTATGCAGGCATATGGAAATGAATTGGCCAAGTCTCCGTTTTTCTCAGCCAATCAACGCTTGGACGCCGTAGGTGCTTTGGCCAGGGAGTTTTACCGGTTGAAACTTATGCCGAAAATGCCCGAAGCAAACCGTCAGAAAATCGAACACGAGGCCATGGCGCGGGTTATGTTCCGCTTGTTGACGCATGAAGCCAAAATCATGGCAGGCAATGAGGCACGTACTCAGGTTTTTACGGAAGCGTTGTTGGCGGTCAGCGCGTTGTTCGAAACTGGACAAGGTTACGCGGGCAAATCCATGATTATTGGAAAAAATCGCTCGAAATCAGGCTCTGAGATCGAAATTTACGTTCCCCGGGATTTAAGTAGGGGTGCTTTACGCCGCTATATCTCGTTCTGGGAAAATCAGGACGGCTTTGAACTGGTTCAAGACTTGAAAGATCAAATGAGAAAACTGCAATTGCGTGATTTCCGCATCGGCAGTGCGGCTTAGTACAACTGGTAGAGTAGGGCTTGTTAGACGGATTCTATTTGCTTTAACCGGAGCGCAAGTCGGACCTTTAGGCGTCCGCTTGAAATCGTTCGGCAAATGGATTTTTATTGTTGGCTGCCTTTGTCCGGCGGGCGACACGGAGTCGGAATCAGGGCATGACGCATTGCGGATAAGAACACTTTCCGTATTATCTAAGTACTTCAAAACCATCAAAATAACCGGATGTCTCCGGAAACGAGAGCTGCTTTGTGTTTGCGGAGCAATACAGGCGGAACGATGACGGAAAGCAAAAAATGCAACAGTACTAAAAAAATGCGCGGCAAATCAATGCGCACGGTTGTGCGTTTTTCCACCTGGCTGCGCGCCACGCGCTTGGCGCTCGCAAGGGGAACAGGTGTGGAAGTGCCATGCGGAACCTGCCGGGCGTGTTGCACCTCTTCCTATTTCATTCATATCAGCCCTCGAGAAACGCGGACTTTGGCGCGCATACCGAAGAAGTTTTTAACCGCGGCCCCTGGTTTACCCAAAGGCCATGTCCTGTTGGGCTATTTTGAAAACGGCCATTGTCCCTTGTTTGTCGAGAATGCCTGTTCGATTTATGCCGACCGTTCCTTGACCTGCCGCAACTACGATTGCCGGATTTTTACCGCCACGGGGTTGGCCGCCGGTGGACCGGAGAAGGTCAATATTAACCGAAAGGCACACAATTGGAAGTTCGCTTATCCTACTCAGCGCGACCGCGATCAACAAACGGCTCTGCGGGCGACGGTGAAATTCCTGCAAGCGAGGGACGGGAGTTTCCCGGCTGGGTTCGTTCCCCGGCGGCCGTCGGTTTTGGCTGTTTTCGCGATTAAAGTGTACGGGGTGTTTTTACGATACCTGAAGCAGTCCGGGGAAGTCCGTCGGGCTTTGCCGGAGCGCACCCTGATCAAGGCGATCATGCGTGCTTATGCCAAGTTCGAACAAAGGGGAGCCGGAGTGTTGAAGCAGTAACTTCGGGTTAAGGCTATGGTCGTTTGCCGGTGGTTGGTCTAATCCGGTTTTCTAAACATCCTCGGTATCCAAAGCCTTCAGTTTTTTTTCGAATTCGGCGGTTTTTGTTTCCCTTTCCTTGGTGGCGGTTTCCAGCTTGCCGTAGAGAAATCCCAATTGCTGCTCCAGATCTTTCTTCTGTTTGGGCAGTTCCGTCATAGCCGCCACATCGCCGGTCTCGGCTGCGGTGACCAGGCTCTGATTGTTACGCGCCAAGGAGGCTTCCAGTCCTTCAATACTTTTTTCCAATTCCCTCACGGCGGTCTCCAGCGGTTTGAGGACCCTGGACTTTTCCTGAATCAGCACGGCTTTGAGTTTGCGTTGCTGCTCTTTGTCTTTTTTCTCGCTTTTTTCCGGGACGGCGGGGCTTTCGTCTTCGTCGTCCGTATGCGGAGCACGGATCACGATTTGATTGCGTATGGCCAAGTCGCGTTTACCGTTTTCGTCCAAGTCCCATCCGATTTCGTTGAGGAAGTCCTGATAGCTGCCGGTGTAGGTGAAGACGCGGTCCTGGTCAAAGACCACGAACTTGTTGGCCAGGGCATGCAGCATCATTTCATCGTGGGTGACCAGCAGCACCGAACCGTCGAAGATCTCGATGGCGTTCATGAGGGCTTCGCAGGACTCCATGTCCAAATGGTGCGTCGGTTCGTCGAGCAGCAGCAAGTGGGCGGGGTAGAGAAGGAGTTTGGCCAAAAGCACGCGGGCGCGTTCGCCGCCGGAAAGCACATTGATTTTCTTCAAGGCCATATCGCCTGAAAACATGACGGCTCCGCAGATATCGCGGATACGCTGGCGCCCGGCGGTCTGGTCGGCCGAACCGACCTCTTCTTCAATAGTTCGGGTCGCGTCGAGACGGTCGATGTTGGTCTGACCGTAATAGGCGATATCCAGTTTGGGGTGTTGTTTGACGCTGCCATGCACGGGGTTGAGCTCCTGCACCAGCAGGCGTAAAAACGTGGATTTACCCTTGCCGTTCTTGCCGATGATCGCAATGCGGTCGTTGCGTCCGATGGTCAGATTCAAATTTTCCAACAAATAAGGTTCGTGCCCCGTATAGGAAAAGGTCAAATCACGGGTTTCCAACATGACCTTGGCCGGGAATTCTTCGGAATGAAACTCGAAATCCAGATTTTCGATCTTTTCCAGCTTTTCCATTTTTTCCTGCTTGGCCAAGGTTTTAACCCTGGATTGCACCAAACCGGCCAGGCGGGCCTTGGCGCGGAAACGCGTGATGAATAATTCGACTTCCTTGCGTTTTTTATCTTCGTTGACGCGGGTTTTTTCGTAGATTTCCTCGTCATGCATGATCTGGGCGTAATATTTGTCCGTGGTGCCTTCCAGTTTGCGCATTTTTTGGCGGTGGATGCCCAGGGTGTGCGTAATGACCGCATCCATAAAACTGCGGTCGTGGGTGATGAGCATCAGCTCGCCTTTCCAGGCATTTAAAAATTTGATGAGCCAGCGGATGGAGACGATATCCAGGTAGTTGGTGGGCTCGTCCAAAAGCAGCAGATCCGGGGCCGAGGCCAAGACCTTGGCCAAGTTCAAACGCACCTGAAAACCGCCGGAAAATTCGGAGGGGGGGCGGTCCATGTCCGATTCTGTAAAACCCAATCCAAATAAGACTTTTTCGACACGCCAGGAATCATGTTGTTGGTCGGCGGGAAGCCCCATGCAGGCTTCTTCCAAAACCGTTGGCTGAGTAAAACGGATATGCTGTTCCAAATGGCCGATGGAATAGTGCTTGGGCACCACGATATCGCCGCTGTCCGTTTCCTCCTGCCCGAGGATGATTTTGAACAAAGTGGATTTTCCGTGCCCGTTGCGCCCGACCAGACCCACCCGTTCCCGGGCGTTCATGGCGAAACCGGTGTTGTCGAACAGGGTTTGAATGCCGTAGGTTTTTGTCAAGTTCGATATTTTAATCATGTTTTCCTATTATTTCCTAATGTTTGTCACACAAAATGTCGGTATTGTAAGGTAGAACCGGGTTGCTGTCAAAGCATTTACGCGAGCAAATTACTTGCGCAAGGAAAGACTCTCGCGTACAATGCCTAAATTCTTCCGCGTTTCCGGGGGGATGCAGGGCCTACATGAAGATGATACGCTGATTCCGTTTCAGTCCGGTTGGGTTACGTTGGGGGTTGGCGGCAACGCATTAGTCTTCGCAGCAAAAGTCAAGGAGGACAGAAAATGAAGTACATCAAGGTTTTCAATGTTGTACCCCAAATGCCCGAAAAATTAAAGCCGCTGCTGGAGTTGGCCGGGAATTTTTGGTGGGGGTGGAATGCGGACGCCTTCAACATTTTCCGGCACATTAACGCCGATGAATGGTCGTCCGTCAGCCACAATCCAATTAAGTTTTTAAGCCAGGTATCCCAAGCGCGGTTGGAAGAACTCAGCCAGGATGAGGGCTTTTTATTCAACCTGCACCGCGTCATGGAATCTTTTCACGGTTATTTAAGCCGTAAAACTTGGTTTGCCAACCGCTGGCCCAATGCGGGCTCTTTTTCGGTGGCCTATTTTTCCGCTGAATTCGGCATCAACGAAGGCTTGCCCATGTATGCGGGCGGTTTGGGCGTTTTGGCCGGTGATCATTTGAAATCGGCCAGCGATTTGGGCGTGCCGCTGGTGGGCGTGGGTTTGGCGTATCGCCAGGGCTATTTCCGGCAATACCTCAACCAGGACGGCTGGCAGCAGGAACGATACGTGGAAAATGATTTCTTCAACATGCCCATGTCCCTCATGCGCGACGCGGCGGGCAACATCATATCGGTGGAAGTGGAGTTCCCGGGACGCTTGGTGACGGCGCAAGTATGGAAAGTTGAAGTGGGGCGGGTGCCTTTGTATTTGCTCGACACCAATGTGCCGCAGAATACGCCTGATGACCGTAATATAACGGCCAAACTTTACGTGGGTGATGCGGAGACCCGATTGCAGCAGGAAATCGTGCTGGGGATCGGCGGCATCAAGGCCATCTATAAACTGGGTCTTAAACCCACCGTGACGCACATGAATGAAGGGCATTCGGCTTTTCTGGCCCTGGAACGCATTGCCCACCATATGGATGTCGATAAATTGAGCTACTTGGAAGCGCGTGAACTGGTTGCCGCTTCCAGCTTGTTTACCACGCACACGCCCGTGCCTGCGGGCAACGAAGTTGTGGCCAACGACATGATTGAACGCTATCTTTCCCGGTATTACCGGAAATTCGGCATTGGTGCGGAAGAATTCTTCGGCTTGGGGCGCATTAACCCGGGCAACGCCCATGAACCTTTCGGCATGACCGTGCTGGCTTTGAAAATTTCTTCTCGGGCCAACGGCGTGGCGCGCCTGCATGGCGAGGTTTCGCGCCGGATGTGGCGGGGTATTTGGCCCAATTTCCCGGAAGAGGAAATTCCGATCGGGTCCATCACCAACGGCGTACACGTGAATTCTTGGATTTCCATGGAAATGTCCGAACTTTTTGACCGCTACCTGGGGCCGCGCTGGCTGGAGGAACCCGGGGATCAAAAAATTTGGGAACGGATTTCCGATATTCCTTCGACCGAACTTTGGCGGACGCATGAACGCCGCCGCGAACGCATGGTGGGGTACGTCCGCCGTCGTCTGCGTCGGCAACTGGCGGACCGGGGTTGCACGCCCGAGGAAGTCGAGATGGCCGACCAGGTTCTGGACCCGGACGCTTTGACCATCGGTTTCGCCCGTCGTTTTGCCACCTACAAGCGCGCCACCTTGTTGTTTAAGGACTTGGAACGCCTAACCCGCTTGTTGACGGATAAAAACCGACCGGTACAGATTATTTTGGCGGGTAAAGCCCACCCGCATGACGATGCCGGCAAAGGCCTGATTCAGGAAGTGCAGCGCATCGCCCGCAGAGCGGACCTGCGCCGGCATATCGTGTTCTTGGAAGATTATGATTTGAACTGCGCCCATTACCTGGTCCAGGGCGTGGACGTTTGGCTCAACACCCCCCGACGTCCCATGGAAGCTTCGGGCACCTCGGGCATGAAGGCGGTTTTCAACGGCGCCATCAATTTGTCGATTTTGGACGGCTGGTGGGATGAAGGTTACAACGGTAAAAACGGCTGGGCCATCGGACGCGGGGAAGAATACGCGGACACCGAGTACCAGGACCGCATGGAGAGTGCGGCGCTCTTTCAGATTTTGGAAAACGAAGTAATTCGCCAATTTTATCTCCGGGGTTCGGACGATATTCCGGAAGTTTGGGTTAAGCTCATGAAGCAGTCCATGACCTCCCTGGGACCGGTATTCAACACCAATCGGATGGTCACCGAGTATACGGAGAAGTTTTATCAGCCGCAGACCCAGCGCCTGGACGTGCTGGCGGCGCAGCAATATGCCGGCATCCGCGAATTGGCGGCTTGGAAATCCAAGGTGCGCGGCGCCTGGGGGGAAATCAAGATAGAATCCGTGAATGTGGAGCCCCGGCATGACTGGTCCACGGGAACCATGTTGCCCGTCAAAGCTGTTGTGCACCTCGGGCGTCTGGCGCCGGAAGATGTTCAGGTGGAGATTTTTTACGGGCGGATCGACGGTGATCAGAAACTGTTCGATTCCCGCGTTGTATCCATGGTCAGGCAAAATCCGCTTCCGGGCGGCAAGTTTTCTTTTCAAGGAGAGATTCCCTGCGCGGTGACGGGGCAGCACGGGTTGACCGTGCGCGTGACGCCGGCCCATCCCAATTTGGGGCAGCGTACGGAAACGAATTTGATCACCTGGAGCGAGTAGGCGTCCAGGAGGCTTTCGGGCGGGATTTCCGGCAGGGGATAGGCTGCGCCGGATATTTCCGCCCGAAGCTTGAACCGTTTATTTCCTGTGGTGTCAAAATAACGGAACTTTCCACTTCGAAGCGTCAAACTGTTTGCACGGCAGATTGAAAAGTAAAAGATGGAAACCTTGAGGAGGGACTATGGAAAAAACTTTTGTTTGCAGCGTTTGCGGTCACATTGAATTTGGCGCCGCACCCCAGGCTTGTCCGGTGTGTTTCGCCGCTCAGGACAAATTTGCGGACACACCCGATGCGATCAAGCCTTCGGAAAAAGAGGGCAAGGAAAAGCATGTGCCCGTACTGGTGGTTGCCAAGCAGTGCGGCTTGATTCCCGGCGTTTGCCAGGATGTGCATATTAAAGTGGGGTCGGTGCCGCATCCTATGACGGTCGAGCATTCCATTCAATGGATCGATGTTTATTTAAACCGGGTGTTTGTCGCGCGCTATCACCTGACGCCCGCCTCGCTGCAGGCGGCGGTAGGCGTGCATTTTAAGGACGATCAGAAGGGTAAGGTCGCGGTGGTTGAACATTGCAATCTTCATGGCAACTGGATGGCGGAGAGCGCTCTTTAGGCGGGCACTGATGACACGGATCGTTTTACGGCGGCGGGGCTGAAAAGCTCCGCCGTTTTTTATTTAAGGCGCTTGGCTGCGTTGCGCGGTCTAAATGGATAGAGGTCATTATGCGGTTCTATCAGAAAATTTCACTGCCTTTCATCGGCTTGGCGGTAATCGCCGTGGGAGCGATTTTTGCTTTTTTCTATTATAGCCAACGCGCAGCCGCCATGGAACAAGCTCAGCAACGTGCGCAGTTGCTGGGAAAAGCCATTCAAACGGTTTTGACCGAGATTGTCCGGAATCCATCCGTTGGGGATTTGGACCAACTTGATGCCCGGGAACGGGTCTTGTTGCAGCGGTTTATCCGCCGATTCGGTGAAGCCGACGGGTTTGCCCGGATTTCCGTTTTCAACCGCGCCCGGAATGTTGTCGTTCATGTCGGCGATTCCCCGGAACAGGCGTTTAGGCCGTTGGATCAAAGTGCTCCGCGACGTTTGGGTAAAAATGAGGTTTTAAGTACGGTTGAAAAAAATGCCCGCGGCCTGGCCCCGACGTTTATCGTTCCCCTGGAGCATGAAGGCGATATATGGGGGTTTGCCGGAATCGAATTATCGCCTAAGGTGAAGACTGACCGGCCGGCGGACATATGGCGCATAAGCTCCGCACTCTTAGCCGTCACCCTGATGCTGGTGGTGGTTATTTCAATGATTTTGGGACGCGCCATGGCCAAACCGATCCAACAGTTGGTTGCGGGGGCCAGGAAAATTGCCGAAGGAAATTATGACTTTGTGCTCCCGGCGCATGGGCAGGGAGAATTGGCCGTATTGACATATGCTTTTAATTATATGGTGAACAACTTAAAACGGTTGCAGGCCGAACGTGAGTTTCGGGAAGCTTTAAAGGTTGCGGGGGAATTGGGCCGCTCAGTAGCGCATGAAATCCGAAATCCTCTGAACATGATCTTGCTTTCGATGGAACAACTACCGCATTTGCTTCAAGGGGAAGCGCCGGATCGGAAGCGGGCGGAGAAATTGATGGAAACCATCAAATCGGAGATTAACCGGATCAACGGCATTGTCCGTAATTTCTTGGAATATGCACAGACAAAATCGCTCTCCCGGACGGCTGATTCCATTGCGGAGCTTTTGCAGTCAACGGCAACGCTGGTTGGGCCGCAAGCCGCCAAACAGCACGTGGTTCTGGATGTGAACGTCGCAGGGGACCTGGGCCCGGTGCCGTATGATCCCGACCAAATGCGCCAGGCGTTGCTTAATCTCGTCATCAATGCTTTTCAGGCCATGCCTCAGGGCGGACATTTGGGGCTTTCGGCGGAACGGCAGAAAGAATGGGTGCACATCCAAGTTTCGGATCAAGGCGAAGGCATCACTTTGGAAAATTTGGAAAAAGTTTTTGAACCGGATTTTTCCACCAAAGTTGGGGGGAGCGGCATTGGTCTGGCTGTGGTTAAGCGCATTGCGGAGCAGCACGGCGGGCATGTGGCCGTCAGCAGCCGGGAAGGTCAGGGCTCGGCGTTCTCCCTTTGGCTGCCTATTCTAAGCGAGATTGAAGTGGCTGAAGAACAGGCGCGCGGTTAAGCCGCCGGCATTAGCGTGGTGGGGCGGGCAGCAGCTTTTCCAGATACCGCAGGGCTTTGAGAAGAATGCGTTGTTCGCGTTCGGTCAGCGGGCGTTCTTCGAAAAGGAGCTTGAAGCGGCGCATGAACTCCGGCAAACGTTCGCGCGGCTTGTACTCGCCGGCGAGCAGCAAGCGCGAAAGTAAATCGTAAACCATTTTCTTTTCGCCGTGAGTGGCCAGCCGTGAATGCACATCCGGAAACCAATCTTTGCCCGGCCCTGTTTGATA